>PAHL01000001.1 GCA_002711185.1 Flavobacteriaceae bacterium | reverse complement strand
AAATCTTATGGCACAAGCTAATTGGTCTGTAACAGCTAATGCATTTAAATCAATGAGTGAAGCAGGAATGGAAGTTAGTGACGGAGCTATGAAATTTGCAGAGACATGGGGTGGTGAACCAAGTTTACTTAATCAACCCTTAACAATAGTTTTCTTTTTATCGGCTCTTGCAATTATTCTTTATCCAATTTGGTTCAAGAAGTAAGCATGAAGAATTTTGTAAAAATATACAGTCTTTTCGCTATAGTTTTTTTAGTAAGCTGCTCAGATCAAAATATATCTGAAGATACTGAAAAAGGTCCTATTCATTTAGGTCCTTATTATAATGAGTTTTTGGCTTGTGAAGCGGGACCCAAATACTCGCAAGAGACAATTACTGAGATGCTATCTGCATGGCAAGATTTACAAGTTGCTGAGGGCTTAGGATGGGCAGGAGTATATGCTCCAGTCGGAGAAAATCATAGATTTTCAAATGGCTGGTGGGAACTTGAATGGGATTCTAAAGAAAGTTCGGATAATGCGTTTAATAATCCAAGTCCTGAATTTCTTGCGTGGGCAGAAGATTACGCAGAAGTTATGACTTGTGATATAGAAGGAAGATTTCCATGGACCTTTTATTTACCCAGAGATCCTAATTCATTTGGTGGGGTAATGGGTGAAAATGGATACTTCGCATCTGAATTTCTCGCATGTGATTTTAATGAAGGAAAATCAAGTTCTGATCTTAGAGCTGCTGTTGTAGCATTTAATGAGTATCTTGATGAAAATGGATCACAGTCGCCATATTTTTTTGGAGTTTATTATCCTGAGTTTGAGGGCGCAACAAATGATTTCTTATGGGGAAATTGGCATGCAACTTTTGAAACCATGAAAGCAGGAAATGCAGACTGGGAAGAAAATGGACAAGCTATGCAAGCTCAGTTTAATGAAATATCAACATGCATGAGCCCAGATTATTACGATAGCTGGGAGCTTTATAATAGTCCTGATTCGTAATTGATACATTCAATCTATTAGGGAGGGGTAACCCTCCTTTTTTAGAACAATTCAGTAAGCATACATCTTGCAGAACCACCGCCATATTTTTCGATAGTTGGAATATCTGAGTGAATAATTTCTTTATAGCTTTTTAAAAGTTTATCTATCTGATTTTGATTTAATGCATCATATGCGGTTGTAGAAATTATTAAAAAGAGTTCATTATTATTATTTTTTGCTTCTATTGCATTACCACAGAAATTTTCTATCTGTTCAGGTGTTAATTCCATTACCTCATGATGCTGATTAACCATTTTTTTAACATAATCCCTGTGTTCTGGTTTTATTACATCAAAACATATTCCTATGATTTTTGTTCCAACATACATCAAAACATCTGTATGGTAAATCGGAGCACCTGTATGGCTTTCAGTTTCAAATAAAACTAATTCAAAATCATTATTTCTGCACCATATTATTAGTTGGACCGCATTAGTTCTGGGGGATATTCCTGCGTAAACTATTCTGTTTACTCTATCAAAAACCATACTGCTTGTTGATTCTAAGAAAATATCTTTTTTTTCAAGATATGACATATCATCTGTAAGCTCATATGTTTCAGAAAGATGTTCAATCATAGATCCTTTTTTTTCTTTTCTTCTGTTAGGAGCCATCATGCTAAATATTTGCATGGTTTTGTTATGAAATGTTATAAACCAATTAGGAAATATATGATCTGGGCAATCCTTAGACCCTTTTAAGTAAGTAACTTTAATCCCCTTTTCTTCAATCTTAGTTCTTAGATTATGAAATTCATTTAATGCTTTTTCAGCAATTATTTCGGGCGTTTCATCAGTTACCTCTTTTTGATAATGATTTGTGTGAGATGTCTCTTCATTTGCATAAAAAGCGACCGGTTCAATCATAAATAAGTGTGATGTGGACTGCTGTGACATATACTCCTTGATGATAAAACCTATGCGGTTAAAATACACTTATGTCATCAAGTTTACAAGACGAATATATAAAAAAAGAATCAATGTATGGTGCACAAAACTATTCACCATTATCTGTAGTTCTTAGTAGAGGTGAGGGCGTGTATCTTTGGGATGTTGATGGAAATAAATACCTTGATATGGTATCTGCATATTCAGCTGTAAGTCATGGACATTCTCATCCAGAGCTAATTAAAACTATTAAGGAGCAGTCTGAAAAGTTAGCAATAACATCAAGAGCATTTTATACAGAACCCTTTGCAAATTTTCTTGAGTCATTAACAAAGATATCTGGTTTTGAAAGTGTATTAACAATGAATACTGGTGCTGAAGCAGTTGAAACCGCAATAAAAGCTGCTCGAAGATGGGGTTATTTTAGTAAAGGTATTTCCAAGGATAAAGCTGAGATAATTGTTGCAGACGGAAATTTTCATGGCAGAACTACAACGATTGTTGGTTTTTCATCAGAGGAATCATATAAAAAAGGTTTTGGGCCTTTTGCAAATGGATTCGTTACAGCAAAGTTTTGTTGGTCGGGGTGTGATTTAAGTGAATCAATTAAATCCTTTGAAAATAAGATTAATCAAAACACTTGCGCAATTCTTGTTGAACCAATTCAAGGTGAAGCTGGCATAAGAGTCCCAGACAAGGGTTGGTTAAAAGAACTTAGAAAATTATGCGATAAAGAAAATATTCTTTTAATTTTAGATGAAATTCAATCTGGTCTTGGCAGAACTGGTAAATTGTTTGCATTTCAGCATGAAAATATTATTCCTGATGGATTAATTTTAGGAAAAGCTCTAGGCGGTGCAATGATGCCTATTTCTGCTTTTTTAAGTTCAAAGGAAATAATGAATCATTTTAATTCTGGATCTCATGGTTCAACTTTTGGAGGAAATCCTCTGGCATCAAAAATTGCAACAAGAGCACTAGAGCTTTTATATGAGGATTCTTTAATAGAAAACAGTAATAATTTAGGAAGTTATTTCAAGGAATCACTTCAGGCTATTGATAATAAGATTATCAAGGAGGTCAGGGGAATGGGGTTATGGATTGGAATGGAATTAAATGAATCAAAAATTAATGCAAAAGACTTATGTTTGTTATTGTTGAACGAAGGACTCCTTTGCAAAGAAACACACAAAACAGTAATTAGATTTGCGCCGCCGCTTATGATTACTAAAAAAGAAATTGATTGGGCAATTAAAAAAATTACAAAAGTTATTTCTTCAATAGAATGAAAAAACCATCTCATTTTCAAAAACTGGTGTGGAAGGAAATTGAAAAAATACCTTATGGTGAGACGCGATCATATAAAGATATTGCAATACAGATAGATAGACCTAAATCCTATAGAGCGGTGGCCAATGCCTGTGGCAAAAACCCCATACCAATAATTAGGCCTTGCCATAGAGTAATTTGCTCAGACGGAAGAATTGGTGGTTACAGCGCCTTGGGAGGTGCTGAATTAAAAAAAGCCTTACTTAGATCTGAGTCCTTTTAGTTATCAAGAGCTTTAGATGCTTTCCAATTCAAAAATTTATAATGAACTTTAGTTTTTGAATCACCATAAGGAATCTTTGTAAAATTTCTTATATCAACCAAAGAAGCATATATTGCTGATTTAGATATCTCATCATAATCGTCATCAATTAATGCGCTTATAAGACTATCAACATATTTTGACTGGAGATTCATTTTAAATGTAGTAGGTACCTCTCTTTGTACAAAAATACCATCAAAAAGATCACTTAAAACTTCATCTGGCATATAAGTATTGCCATATTGAGAACTATCAACCAATCTCATCATTACTGTAGGATGAAGAATATGAGCAATTGTTCTTCCTTGTAGGCTTAAAACTAAATCATGTAATTGAGGATCTTCATTACCTCTTCTGCCTGGGCTGTAGGCTGCTCGTTTTTCACTTTGAAGGTATTTAAGTAAGTTTTCATCAAAAGAAAACGCATTATTTGATAAAAGCTCTTCCTTAATCAAACTCATTGCTCTTTTTTGATCTTCATAAGACACTGCTTCAAAAGGCGTAATATCTTTATTTGAATCATTAACAATTCTATTTGAATAAACCCCTCCAATTAATCTAGAAACACCATCAAGAAATCTTCCTTTTTCAGATGTAAGACTATAAAAGATAGATCTAAACTCTGAAGAAGTTTCTCCATTAATAAGAAATATATCTGGTAGTTCAGCAATTTTAGCATCCAGAGTTTTTATTCTATCTGATGTGTATGTAATTGGATCGTTAGACATATCCCCTCTATAATTTCTTGGATCAATATTTACTCCAGGAGAAGACATTGCATCTCCATCGGTTCCAAAGATATATTCTGGTTGAGATGATTTCGAAAGAAGATTTTCTCTTTCTTCATCAGTAAAGCTAGGAGTATATCCAAATTCAATTGCCCAAATATCATAGAATCCAGGACCAGTAGGAAAAAAGTTCCCTTGAGTAATACCCTCAGGAGCTAAATTAATTGGATCGTAATCCATTACTGACCCTATATGATTGTCACCAGTAACACTTACATCATGAACTTCCTTCGCATCATATATCCAACTTGATTTAAAGTTATGTCTTAAACCTAAAGTATGACCAACCTCATGCATAGTTAACGAAACTATCCATTGTTCAAGGGGATCATTTTCTTCGGTATATCCCCATAATTTTCTATACGTATAACCTCTCTTGATAGCATTAAATTCTTGAACAATATCTGCGGCTATAATTTCTCCTGTTCTAGGATTCGCAACACTTGGTCCATATCCAGAATATCTTGGATCAGGAGTTGAGGCCCATCTAACTACGTTATATCTAACATCCCCAGCATCCCAATCAGCATCATCGGGTTGAATTTTTGCAATAATTGCATTTTTAAATCCTGCTTTTTCAAAAGCTTTATTCCAAGCTTCAATACCTTTAACTACAAATGGACGTATTTCTTCAGGCGTAGAATTTTCAACCCAATAAACCAAAGGTTCCTCAGGCTCAGACAATTCAGCTTCAGGATTCTTTTTAATTAACCTCCATCTATTCATTAAATCTCTAGCATTATTAGAGTCGTATGTAGATAAATCAGTAACTTTTTCAGAAAAATAACCTATTCTTTGGTCAGCAACCCTAGGTTCAAATTTATCATCCGGCATTTCTACGAATAAGTGCAAGCCGTCAACAAATGTATATCTTTTATCTGTGACTGCATCTATTGAGCTTCCAGATTTAGGTTTTGGATTATAAAACCCATACCTAACTTTAAAAGAGGTATTTTTTTCATAGTTTTTTACTTCGTCAATAAAAGTTTTTGATTTGTCCGGTCTTCCAAGTATTAAATTGTAATATTCCATATATTCCTTAGGAATATTTGGCGTAATAGCTACAAGCATTTCACTTAAGAACATCTTATCTATATTGATAAGGTATTTTGAATCTTCATTGACCACAACTGAGAATCTTCCTAAGAAGGCTTCTATAATATTTGTTAATTTTGACTGAGATATTTTATTTGAGTCGTCGTAAATAAACTTTGTATTTTTTTTGTATATTCCAATATCTTCTTTAAATTTTCTAAATTCAAGTATAAATGCTTCACCCATATCACCGCCGCTTGGACCTGCATCTGAAGGACCATTAAGAATATAAGTAAAGTAAATAAATTCTTTGTTAAGCTGATCTTCATTTAGAACTAAATAATATTTATCTTTATCTGTTTCATGAAGGATATTCATAAAACCATCTATTGAAGCATATTCACCATCATCTATAAATTCCTCGATTGTTTTATATTCCTTCTTTTTACCAGACATACTTTTAGGTTTTTTTGTTGCCACATCATCACTTTTTTCTTCAGATGCGTTTTCCTTGTCTTCATCTTCTGCAAATATATTGATGGTAAAGGAATTCAAACCAATAAAAATTATTGAAAATATGAATATATTTAATAGTTTAGATTTATTTTTCATAAGCATAGTCCTTTAAAAACAGCATGTAATTCTATCCTAGAAAGAAGCTTACTGATAGTATATGTATATGAAAAATTCGTATGCATTAATAACTGGAGCATCTTCAGGAATAGGCCTAGAGATTGCTAAAAATCTTGCTGGTAGAGGCTACAACTTGATTTTGACAGCTCGAAGAACTGAGTTACTTGAAGAACTCGCAAAAGAAATTACTGATAAGAATAATGTTCATGTTGATCTTATTTCAAAGGATTTGAGCAATTATGAAGCACCAAAAGACATTTTTGAATTTTGTGAATCAAAAAACTACCATGTAGATATATTGGTTAATAATGCTGGTTACGGAATTAAAACATCTTTTCATGAAACTAGTGTTGAGATAGAAGAAGATTTTATTAGAGTTCTTGGAACATCAGTAATTATGTTAACAAAGCTTTTTATACCTAAAATGTTATCAAATGGCGGAGGTAAAATTATGATTATTTCTTCAGTTGCCTCATTTGCAGCACCTTCTGCTATCCAACCTCTTTACGGCCCTATAAAAACTTTTATGAATCGATTCAGTGACTCAATAAACATTAATTACAAACATAAAGGAATAACATCAACCTCTGTATGTCCTGGATTTACAACTACTGGCTTTCATACTGCAAGTGGAGTTCAGGATGAGATGGATAGAGTTCCTAAGTTTATGGTTTTTTCAGCAGAAAGAATTGCAAAAGAGGCTGTAGAAGCAACCTTAGCAGGAAAAAGTTTATGCGTTCCTACCAAAACGTACAAGTTTTTAGTATTTATGTTAAAGAACATTCCTCAATCAATCTTAAGGCTTATTGGCACTGCTTTAGCTCCAGGAAGATACGACAGAAACTAACCTAAACCAAGAACTCTATCTGATACAAAAGGGTTAGAGGCTCTTTCAGCATCAAACGTCGAGACAGGACCATGCCCAGGAATAAAATTAATATTCTTTCCTAATGGCCATAATTTATTTTTAACTGAATTTATAAGATCATCAAAATTACCGCCAGGTAAATCTGTTCTTCCAATAGAGCCACTAAATAAGACATCTCCAACCAATGCTAAATTAGTCTTTTTATTGAAAAAAATAATATGACCTGGTGTATGTCCTGGACAAAGATAAACTTCTAAAATCTCATTACCTATTTCAACAATATTGCCTTCATCAAGCCATTTATCAGGAATACAATTTTTTGATGGGAGGCCAAACATCTCACCTTGTTTTTGAAGCTCATCTAGTAAAAATTTATCAGCTATATGAGGACCATGGATTTCTATATTAAGTATTTGAGATAATTCAGTCGCACCTCCAGCATGATCAATATGCCCATGCGTAAGTAGTACCTTATCTGGGATAAGATTATTATCTTTTGCAATATTTAGTAACAGTTCTATATCACCACCAGGATCAACAATTGCACATTTTTTTGTTTCTTCGCAATATACAAGGGAAGAATTTTGTTGAAAAGGAGTGACGGGCTGAATAAAAGTTTTTAACATATATGCATTAAATTATTTTAGAATAATTATAACCATAATGACTAAAGATAATACCAAATCAATCTTATATGATCGCAAAGCATCTCGCGCAGAGAATGATTTAATAATTTCAAGAATGGATTCAGTATATCAAGCTGCAAAGTTACGAAATACATTATTCGATAAGCCAGCAGAAGAGTTTCACACACCAGTTGAATTTTCTTGGTCAGCTTTTTGGAAAACTTTTATATATGAAAACCTTCCGCCTGTTCTTTTTTCTCCAATAGCTGCTATTTTCCTAGAAGGTTCATTATCTAGAGCATGGCATGTTTGTCAAAATAGAGGCCTTTGCACTATTTCAACTCAACATGCCCCATTGGCAAATATTATTATTTCTTGGTTAATAATATATCCAGGATCTTGGATGATAACTATTGCATTTCTAATAGCGCACTTTGGCGATGANGNNCTCTTAAAAAANATAGATACTTTTCAAATAACCTTGGCATANTTATGTTTGTTTACAAGAAGANTNATAATCTCTGCTAAATATGGATTTTTTAGACCTGAAGAGCTTGAAAAATTNTGNCATCCTGCTCCNGAATGGAGNGCAAANAAAACTGAAAGAAAATTCATAGGAAGNGGTTGGTCNAATCCNACACAATATCCTGGNCTAATTGAAAATGANATGACCTCTGCAATGGATGAAAATGATATATGCTTGCATGGTATACCTATAGAATTTGATAAAAAAACNTCAGATATACTTTCNCAAAAAGAAGGTAGTGAAATTTTTACTCCAAAAACATCCGCAACAAATGAAAAAGAAGTTTCATCAGCATTTTTACTTTTTAATATAATTAAATCGGTCTATAAAAAGAATTTTGTTCCTCCATACAATCCAGTTCTTTACTTAACAATGCTTTTAATTATTTTTACACCGATGGTTGTAAAATATTTTTATGGAGTAAATGTTTTTGGAAGCAATCCCTTAGAAACATTTATAACGGTGATGTCAATAACAGGTTTTATAATTTGTTTTCAGTTATTTTTCTTTGGCCTAGTATGCGCCATTGATTTTGATAGAAGAATTGAAACAACAAAAAGGTTGGGCGAATTAATAAAATATCCAGGGATTAAAATATCATCTTTATTTGAAAATCATGATGATGAAAACAAAATATTTATTAACCTTCAAAAAAGATTAAATGTTTTTGGATGGATGAATATTAGAAATGTTTTAAGGTCATTTGGAGAAACTTATTTATACAGAATTGAAAGTTATACCTCAATACTAGTTTTCTATTCTTTGGTATGTGTTGCTACTCTAAATCTAATTGTTTGGACAGAAATGAGGCATCATATTTCAAGTATATATCTAATAGTTGCCATAATTACTTGCATTTCAGGAATTAGTATTTATTCAATATTTAAAGCCATTAAACTGCAATCTTTAAGTCAAAAACACAGAGACCACATTAGAAATGAAATATTTATAATTGAAGAAGAGTTAAGCGAACTTAAAGAGCAAAATATAGATAGTTCAAAACTTGAAGATTTAAAGGCTGCAAAAGATTTATTAGTGCAAGTAGATGAAAACATTAATTTTAAAGAACTAGTATATAAACCAACAACAATTATGGGTTATTCTGCAAATCCAGGAGTAATTGGATCAGTTTTNGGACTAGTTTTGACTGGTTGNCTCTTTGCAGTTCAGGGGTTTGTATCTACNGGAATTGAATATGATGCCTCTGGTTGGTTTAATTTTTNAAAAAATGCTATAGAATAGGCATTTTTAATANNACTGGAATATAAATATGAGTAAAAAAGTATCTAAAGATGAAGCNTTGAAGGCTGTAAAGACTATTACNAAAGAAATTTCTGAAAGTTCGCTTGAGCAAGAAGCACTTGAGGCGGTTAGAACATTAATACTTTGGGCTGGTGATGATCCTGAAAGAGAGGGGCTCGTTGANACCCCAAAAAGAGTTGTTAAAGCTTATACAGAATTTTTCTCTGGTTATGATGAANACCCTGAAGAAATATTAAGTAGAACCTTTGAAGAAGTAGAGGGCTACGATGANGCTGTTATAGTAAGAAACATTAGNGTAGAGTCACATTGCGAACACCACATGGTNCCTATAGTAGGAGTTGCNCATATNGGATATATTCCCAAAAAGAGAGTTGTTGGAATAAGTAAATTGGCTAGATTGGTTGATTTGTATGGAAAAAGGCTTCAGACACAAGAGACAATGACAGCACAAATTGCAGATACAATCGATAAAGTTCTCCAACCAAAAGGCGTCGCTGTTGTAATAGATGCTAACCACCAATGCATGAGTACAAGAGGTGTTCATAAAACGGAATCAAGCACAATAACATCTAGAATGTTGGGAACCTTTAGATCTGATAGTAAAGCTAGAGAAGAGTTTATAAGCTTAATACACTCACCTAAAAAATATTAAATGAGCAGATCTCTGGAATATTCCAGTATCAAGCCTACAACACCAATCATTCTTGCCTCTGGTTCTGAGAGTAGAAGGCTTATGCTTAAAGAGGCTGGAATAGAATTTAGTGTTGTTGTTTCTGATACTGATGAAGATTCTTTGAAAGAGAAAATTTCTANAANACCTTTTAGTGAACAAGTGGTTCATCTAGCAAAAGCAAAAGCTGAAAGTGTGAGCATTCAAAATAAAGAAGCTATCGTTATTGGTGGAGATCAAATGTGTGTACTTGATGACATTGTTTTTAATAAACCTGGAAATAAAGATAAGGCAATTGAAAATTTAAAACTATTGTCAGGAAAAAAGCATTTTCAAAATAGTGGAGTNTGTATATTTTTTAATAATGANTGCTTATGGGAGTACAGTGAAACAGTTGAAATGAANATGCATGATCTATCANATGNNGAAATTNAAAACTATGTTGAAATGGAAAACCCAATTAATGCTGCTGGAGCATATAAATTTGAATCNTTAGGATGTAATTTATTTTCTTACGTAAACGGTTCNTCATATACTGTAAGGGGAATGCCGCTTCTTCCTTTATTAAACGCTTTGAGAGAATTACAAATAATTAGTTTAAAATAATTTAATGAGTGCTTTACAGATATTTAATACTTT
>PAHL01000058.1 GCA_002711185.1 Flavobacteriaceae bacterium | reverse complement strand
TTTGTATACAAGGGAATCAATAATAAGATGGAATGGAAATGAATTTGATAAAAATTGGACGTTTAATAATAATATAAAAAACAAAAATGAAGGAGAAATACAAACCATAACAGAAGTTGATGGAAGAATTTTTACTAAAGTATGGGGTAGCGGTTTGTATGAATTGATCAATAATGAATTTGAATTTATTCAAGGATCTGAATTATATTCTACAAATCGAGTAGAATCAATGGTTGAAATTAATCAAGAAGAGATTGCAATACTAAGTAGCTCAACTGCCATAAGAATTTTAAAGAAAAATGGAACTATTGTCAACGGCAATTATAAAGAATTGAGTAATTGGTTGATACAGAATAAAATTTATAATGTCTCCAGGCAATCAAAACTATCAAACGGAAATATCCCCATAATTTCTTTTGATTCAGGTATACTATTAGTAGATAAAAATCTAAAAATAATTAGACAAATTGATCAAAAAGATGGACTTTTATCAAACACAATAACAAGTATTTACATTGATTCTCAAGATGATATTTACCTGACAAATCTATTGTCAGCTGCAAAAATAAATGCAAATAGCGCTTATACAGTCTTTGATAAGGATGATGGGATTAAAGGTTTGGTTAGAAAAATTGAAAAAATAAATAATCGATTATTTTTTAATACCACTGAAGATCTTTACTTNATCGATTCGAAAAAAGAAAACTCCNTAGATTTNAAAGTCAATAATCTTAAATTTAATGACCTTCCTAGGAACTTTATTGAGTTTAATAACTCAATTATAGCAATAAATTCAAAAAAAATGATTGAAATAAACTCCAATTTTCAATCTAAGACAATATCTAATTTAGGATCTTATCAATCTCCCAGTAATAGTTTACTTAACAAGAATCTATTAATCGTATCTGACCCAGCTGAAGGTCTATTATTTTTTGAGAAAATAAAAAATAATTTTTCATTAAAATATAAAAAAGGAATCAAGGATGATATTGGTGTTATAGGNTTTAGAGAACTAAGTCCAGGGGTATTATATGTTGAAGCCACAGGTGATGAAGGATCATTCATTGTAAATTATGACTTATATGGAAATTTTCAAGAAAAAAGGCTTTTTACTCCAAAGAATAAACAGATTATTTTAACTAATAATTATGACAATAACCTAACAAACAGTGAACTAAATGAAAAATCAATTGATCCATTTTATCTATACATTTTACCAACTGAAAAAGAATATTTAGTTTTTAACGATGAACTTGAGATGTTTAGTTTTAGTGAAAACTTTGAACTTTTACCTTTGAATCAAAGTTTCGAATCGATTTTTAATCAAGATATTGTTGAATTTGTTTGGTTAGAAATAATAACTGGAAGAAGACCTTTGACTTTAGTTAGCTCCAAAACAGGCCATAATTGGTTTTTAACTCAAAACGGAATTATTGAGACAACGTTTTCAAAAGAAAATGGATTTGAAATAATAAAAAATCATCCCTATGGATTAATTGATAAAAGTGAGCTTTCTGGTTCATTTTTCTTAGATAACACTATTGATGGAGAAAAAATATGGCTAGGTTCAATAGATTCAAAAATAATTCAGTATGATCCTGAAAAATATATGAATGAAAAAAGAATGGATCCACTACCNATAATTGATAATGTTATTGTAGACGGAAAACAAATATTCAAGACATTCAATAGTTTTTCTTATAATGAAAGTAGAAATGTTCGCTTTAGATTTTCGTATCCTAACTTTGATAAGTTTAATGAAAATAAATTTAGGTATAGGCTTATAGGTCTCAATGAAGATTGGAGCGAATGGACATCGTCAAATGAAAGTGTNTTCACAAATCTATTCGAAGGAGAGTATAGCTTTCAGNTNCAATCACTNAATGCAGAAGGAATAATAAGTGGGATTTCTGAGTTCTATTTTGATATTAGAACNCCATGGTACCGAACAATATTATCCTATATTATATATGCAGCTATTGCTGTAATTCTAATTTTGTTTTTTGGAAGATACCAGGCAAATCGATCCAGAATACAAGCAGAAAACAACAGAAGAATTNCTGATTTGGAGGAAGCNAANAAAATNCAAGANAGTATGCTTCCNAAAANAATTCCNGANTTTGCNGGNTATGANATAGCTGCTGGNTTNATTACATCAACNGAAGTGGGTGGAGATTATTATGATTTTTTNCAATCTAATAAGGATGAGTTATTCGCNGTNTGNGGGGANGCNACAGGNCATGGAACAGCNGCTGGAATGATGGTTTCAATTATNAAATCNGGATTNAATGGTCTNCCAATTTTATCGGTAAATGTTATTTTNGAAAAGCTAAATAANATNGTNAAAAAAATAGATTTAGGTCGATTAAGAATGAGTTTAAGTGTTCTTAAATTAACTAAAGAAAAAATTGAGTATAGTGCAGCAGCAATGCCTCCATTTTTTTACTATAATAGCAAAAAAGCTACGTGTGAGGAAATATTATTAGAAGGACTACCATTAGGAGGATTAAAAAACGAGTCATACACAAAACAGAGTTTAGAAATGTCTAAAGGTGATACCATTATGGTTGTATCAGATGGTCTTCCCGAGGCTGAAAATGAAAATAAAGAGTTGTACGACTATCAACGTATCAACTCAATTTTAAAAAACTCGAATGAACTTGACGCAGAGGAAATAAAGAAAAAACTATTTAGTTCTCTGGATAATTGGTTAAAGGGAGGNATACCGGAAGACGATGTTACTGTTCTTATAATTAAGAAAAACTAGTTTATNGTGTAAGCAGACATATTTGCCTGATTCGTATTATTTGATTTAAATTTTTTATTAAACTTCTTCTTTTTCTTTAGAGTTGTTTTTTTTGATTCAACTGATACTTTTTTCGAATTTTCATTTGCGTATGAATTAAAGTTGGTATTCATTTTTTTATTGTTTGATTTATTCAATGAACTTAAGTAATCTTCTTTAGATGTTGATTTTTTAAAAGTCGACTGTTTCGAAGAAGCCTTGGCATCTTCTGCACAAGAATAAAAAGTCACTAAAAAAAATAGGGTAAATATTAGTATTATTTTTTTCATTTGTTTAATTTTTGATTCTTTGATAAACTAATCCTCTTCCAATTCCTTGTTGCCCTAGAGTGTCTTTAGTTATTTGAATATACATATCATCATTGTAAAATTCAACACTGGCATAATGAGCACGACTTTTATCNTAAGGTTCTAANATTCTCTCCGGAATATAATTACCAGATATAAACTCAGCATACTCAGAAAGATTACCATTTGANTATTCGAACTTTCCATAAGCACCAAAACCTCCGTATTCTGTCTGATCAGGTTCATATATTCCTGTTTGGTCAACAGAGTAAATAAAATGACCATTAGTCAAAATTTTTACATCCAAAACAGCATCATCAGGAACAGAAACCGTATCAACAGCAATTCCATTTACATAGGATATCTCATATACTCTTTTCCATAATCCATCCATCTTTGTCTTTTCTGAAGCATCAGGCATTCTTTCCCAATATTCGTGAAAATCATTAACTACCATTTGTTTACCCATTCCATCAGGCGCAGTAACTGTACTTTGGGTATAAGTATTGTCTTGGATGTCCACCAATAAATCAAAATTTCTAGCTTCAACACCTAGTGAGTCTTTATAATAGTCAAGACTTCCTCCCATCCAACCTGTTCCCGACCGCATCATTTCAGTTAAGATATTGTTTTCTTTCATCTTATATTTTCCAAAACCGCCCATGCCTCCTTTCCAAGGGGAATTATCTGGTGCAGGGGTATTAATTATAAAAATTGAGTGTCCATATTTTAATATTTTTGTCTGGGCAAATAAAGTATCATCTGAATCCTCCGTTAAAAGAGTATCCACGTGAACACCATTAACTATTTGTATGGTTCCAAGTCTTTTCCATACTCCCTCAATCNGATCAATACTTTCAGTAGCTATTTTTTTTTCTCCTTCAGAGCACCCTAATATAAGCGTCAAAGAAAGAGCAAAAAGTATACGTAGGTTTTTCATTTTTAAATAAATTTTAATCAATTTATAATTTTTAATTGTTTTTTAAAAGTCATTTGATAAAATTTGTTAGAATTTAACTAACATCAATATCNGTTTGACCAGGATCTTGAACCGAAATTTGACCTCCCCAAACACAAGTACACATACTATTTTTAGTAACAATTGGCATAAATTTAAGCTTTGCCTTAACAGAACCACCGGTCCAAGGTGTTGTCATAGGGATACAAGGCATTGGTTGAAGAACGCCAAGATTTTTGGCCGTTGCCGCTGCGACTACTGGATTTATTATTGACATACACTTACCAAATGAGGGAATATTTAACAAAGGTTTAAAATCCATGATATTTGCTATTGGCTGAGACGTAGATTTTGTAGCCATATTCATAGGCAAAACAGTTATTGGTTTTGCACCACCGTCTCCCATAGTACATTGAATTTTTCCTCCATGAATTAAACACTTTGGCATTAGAATTTATTTTAGTTGTTCTTTAGTTATTAAAAAAATTAAATAATAATTATATTGAACTCGCATTTGAATTTTATAAAGTTAATTTTTTAAAATGAATTTCAAAAAAAATNTTTTATGGCTTACCTTTCTGATAAATTCAATAGCATATTCTCAATCTAAGGATTGCAACTGTAACAATTCTGAATTATTAGAGTTATATAGAATTGGACAATTTGAAACTGTAAAAAAAAATATTAATTGCTGCCTAAAAAATACTTTTAAAGGCTCAGAAAAAAATCTTTCACTAGAAATTTTGAGTCTTACTGCAATTGCTCAGGATTCACTTTTAATTGCAAAAAAATTCATTACTGATATTGTTTTATCCAACCAAGATTATGATCCACTAACCGAGAATATAATTTTTGAAAAAATCTTTGAGGAGGTTAGAGATGAAAACCTGCAAATTAGAGTCTCATCACTGTCAAAGAGACCTGAAGATATAAAAACAGCTCCTGCAATTGTTGAACTTATAACATCAGATGAAATTCAAGCTGCAGGTTATAATGACATTACTGAAATATTAAATAACCTACCAGGTTTTGATATTTCAATGTCAAAAAGTCTTTTATATAGCAATGTTTATCAACTTGGTCTCAGAGCTGACAGTAATGAAAGAACACTGCTTATGATTGACGGTGTTGAAGAAAATGATGTGTATCTAAACTGGGCTTATATTTCCAGACAATATCCAATTTCAAACATTAAGGCAATTGAAGTTGTCTATGGTCCAGCATCTACGATATATGGTCCAAGAGCTTTTGTAGGTGCCATAAACATAATTACATACAAACCAGATGAAAAATCTAGAAATTATTTTAGTAATAAATTTGGGAAAGACAACGGTAGGATTCGAGGTAATATATCTTCTGGGTCCTTTAATACAAAAAACATTGACCTCACTTTTACTAATTTTTTAAAAAAGTTAAATCCTGGTGAGGATAATAAAAATTTTAATTATCAAATAACTGCTAGACTTTTTGAATCTGATGAAAATGATTTAACAAATGTTCCATTTTTAGATTTTAATACAGCTGATCTTNATAAACTAGAATATGATCATCTAACTACAGATATAAATTCAAGTTCAACTTCGATAATATCATTTACTAATGACTATTCTGGGTATCAAAATCTTTATGATATCGTAGGAGGAAAAATACAACTAAGTGATGAAGGAAAAAATTTAGCACTTCAATATGATAAAGATGCTTATCAGGGAAGTATAAACGGAAATCCAATGACTCCTTCAAATGCATCAAGAGATTATTTTCTTGAAGCAAAACTCTCTTTCAGAAATATTATGGTTGGCTACAGATTTTGGAAAAATGTTGAGGGATGGGGAGGATGGTATAACGACATGGAAAATGCACCATCAAAAAATGGAGCCAACTGGGCTCCTCAAAACAAAACTTTATTTTTAAAATATGATAATAAACTTAGCGAAAAAATTAGTGTGTCTGTTCAATCATCATTCAAAAATCATAGCCTAGGAAGAGAGACTGTTCGTGTCTTATTTAAACCATTTGCAAACCCTGGTGGAAACCTGACACTAATAGATTTAATTCAATATGACTCTATTAAGAATAGATATCCTGTATACCAAATTGGAGACAATATAATTCCTCAGACAATACCTGCAACATTTTTGAGTTCAGATCCAACAAGTGAAAAATTTCATGGTTGGTTAAACAGATATTATTTCTATCAAGCAACTCAAGGACGTTTTGAGGGAAGAATATATTATGATACTGAAAAATTTAAATTCATGTCAGGAGTTGATTACAGACTAACCTCATCACAAGGAGATTATCTGGTTTTCTATGATTCAAACTGGAGAGGTAGTGACTTTCTTGACAATCAAATAGATCAAAGTTATGCACAAGAGTATGGCACAGCTGGCGGAAGTATTACCTCTAACGCAATTCATAATCCAGGAAGTAATCTTTATTCTCTAATTGATCTTGGGGTTTTTATTCAGGGTAGCTATAAAATCGGAAATAATTTTATTCTAAACTATGGCATTAGATTCGATAAACAAAAACAAAGAAATAGCGCAACTAAAGGCTACGAGGTTTTTTTACCAAGATTTGGCCTTGTCTACACTAACAATAAATATCTAGTTATCAAAGCAAATTACTCTCGTGGATTTCAGCAACCGACATTATGGGCTAGGTATAGCACTGCAGGTATAAGGGTCACAAATCCGCAATTACAACCTGAAGGAATCAATTATTTAGATTTATCAATCTTAGGAGAATCAAAAAACAAAACATTTAGTTGGAATTTAGGACTTTTTAATTATTCGGTTTTTGATGCTATAAAATTAGTGTCTGCTGGTAACTACTCCAGGCATACTAATGTTGACCAGTACGATATTTCTGGTGGGATGTTTAGCTTAAAATTAAACTCCAGGTCCAAAAAATTAAGATTTAATTTAAATGGAAATTACACCTCACCTAAAACTATTGACTCAGATGGAAATGAAATAACACTTGCTGATATTTCACAATACAGGCTAAACTTTGGGGTTACTAGTTTTTTAAATCTAAAAAAATTCAACGCCAGTATTAATTTACGTGGTAACTTTGTTTCATCTAGACCTGTTGGAGAAGATACTACAGTACAGGGAAATTATGGACTAAATTACAGTAGAGAAATTCCATCTTATTTTATTTTAAACTCGAACCTAATATTAAGACATAAAAAAATACCAAATATCTATTTAAGTCTTTCTTTGAATAATATTTTAAATAAATTATATTACCACCCTGGAATAAGAAAAGCAAGAGCATTTTTTGATGTTCCTGATAGCAGAAATCAGTATACTTTAGCAAGTGGAAAATCAGATTACACTAGTTGGTATAATAACACAGCAGGCGCAGAAAATAGCCCATATATTCCACAAAACCCTAGAAACCTTTTAATTAGATTAATTTTTGATTTTTAAATTAATCTAATTCAAAAACTTTTCCCTCTTTATTTAATTCCCTTTTTATTCCCAATCTTATATGATTTATAGTAATCTCAGTATTTTCTTGCTTTGATAAAAGCCATGCATGCTGAATTACATTTTTAATTGACCCACCACTTAATTCATAATTTGTGGAGATATCATTTAAATCGTTTTTAGTCAAATTTGAAATAGAGTCTAGGGCGTTCATCCATAGTTTAAGCTTTTGAGATTTATTTGGAAGTTTATAATAAATTACAGATTGAAGTCTTCTTGAGAATGCGTCGTCAATATTAGGTTTCAAATTGGTTGCTAAGATTATTAATCCATTATAATTTTCAACACGCTGAAGTAAATAAGCAGTTTGTTGATTGGCAAATTTATCTTTTGAGTCACCAACTGAGGTTCTTTTTGAAAACAATGATTCAGCTTCATCAAAAAAAAGTATCCAATTTTTATTTTCAGCGATGTCAAAAATCCTGGATAAGTTCTTTTCTGTTTCACCAATGTACTTAGATACTATTTGAGATAAATCAACCCGGTATACATCTAGACTATTCATTTTACCCAATAATGAAGCAGTCAATGTTTTTCCTGTTCCTGGGGGGCCATAAAAAAGTGCTTTGTAACCACTATTTATTTTTTTCAATAAACTATTATCATTTTTAATTTCAACACTGTATTTAACCCATGTGTTTATTGTTTTTAATTCATCAATTATATTTTTATCTAAAATTAAATCTTCCCAATCTAGAGCAGTACTTAAAATATTGGCAGGGAAATTTGAACTATAGGTTGGTCTGTATTTTTTTCCCAAACTGATAAACTGAATAAACTCTGCACTCAATGATAAGGTTGAAAATAAAAATGAATCAAATGAATCATCATAATTTATATAAAGTATATTTTTTTTCTTAAATATGTGATCGTCCTCAAAGAAAGTTTGAATATGAATTTTACCCTGAATACTATTATTGTGAAAAATAAAAGAAATGGTTTCCAACGTAGGAATAAATAAGTTTCTATTGCTAACAACCTTTCCACCAAATTCAGTGAAAGGTTGGTCCAAAACTTTATTTTTAATTAAAAATTTATCAAAAATTTGAACCTGAAAATAAGATGAGATTGTGGAGATAAGAATTACTCTCTCCATATCAGATAATTGGTTTTCTTGTAAAAAGTTGGCATAATTACTGGAATCATTTTCAATATTAGGTGGTGATATATAATCAAACTCTGTATTTTCAAAAAAGCTTTTTAATCTATTATCAATAAGGGTTATGAGCCAGTTTATTTCGTTCTGAATTGTAAAAGCGTTATCTTTTATTTTTTTACTCATTTTATTTTTGCCATTCAACGTTAATAACATTATCCATAAATAAAGTTTGAATTCTATTTATATTCCATGGTATAGTGGTAAGTATTATATCATATGGTTTTTTTTCTACATGTAAAGAATAGTTTGAACTATCTTTTTTATTAAGAACCCCGTTTCTTGACAAAAAAGTTTCCCTAAATGTTTGCGGCGAGGTATTAGCCATTTTATCCCAATTTTTAATTACTCCCTCAATTAGAGAGTCACACATCTCTAATTCAATATTTGATAAATTTTGGGAGATATCTATTTCATAGCTGATTTTAACACCAAGCATTATTTTATTTAAAATTAGTTCTTCTTCTTTAAAATCTAAATTTTTAAAAACTAAATAATGGGTAAGTAATATGCTCTTTTGCCTTAAATCTTCACTTTTAAATTTTTTGTTTTCTAAATATCCTAACTTTTCAAATAAACTATATAGGAAGGGCCATAATAAAACTAATCCTGAATTATTGATATTTATATATTTAGAGCTATCAGCTTTAACTGGAATTTTATCCTTGATATTCTTCGGATCAATATTCACTCCGACATTCTCATTTTTAATTTGATTTTTTTCAATTAAAATACTTTTCAAATATATATTCTCTATTAAAGTTTCATTAAGTTTTGATACATAAAATTTTGATTTTTTAATTTTATCGAAAAAATCCTTACTTCCAATTTGGTTGTTTTTCGTGAATTTTTTCAAAAGATCAAGCATAAATTCATCGATGTCATAAATTATAAAGCTTGACTTTGACCAAAGAAATGAGGAATAAATATAAAGCTCTTCAGTATTTTTTAATTCCAAACCATCTAGAAAAGTCTTTTTATATATTTTGAAAATTATTTCTGAAAACAAAGTTATCCTTTCATTTAGTTTTGGATCAATTATGTCCAAAAATTTGTCTTTCTTACTTTTAGGAAATATTGATAATATTGATGATATTTTAGATTTATTTTTTGATGAGTCATAAATCAATTTCCTAATTCTTAGTTTGTCTTTTTTTAATAAGAAAAGGAGATTATTGTACAATTCTCTCTTACCTATATTCTTTTGTATGGTTTGGATCGAACCAAACTCAATATAATATGCTAATGTTTCAAAATTATTAGGTAAGTTTAAACTTGATAATTTTTTTTGGTTTTGAATAATCTTTAAATTAAATTTTCTAAAAAAACTATCAAATTTTTTTTCTTCATTTAACTCTATGAATAAATTATAAATTTTTTTTCTTTTAATTAACTTAAGTGAATCCTTAATTGATTCAATGAATTTTGTTTTAAAGACATCACTCTTCTTTTTTGTGTAATTCGAGAGATTCAAAAGGAGTTTATCATTAACTAAAAGTGAACTAAGATCAAGTATCCTTTTTTTCAAAATAGCATTTTCAAAAATTTTATATGCATCGCCAATATTAAAACTTTCACTTCTTCTCCAAAAAGGTAGATTATTCTCAGCTATGAGACTAAAAGCAAGATCATTGTAATAAATTTTTTCTTTTTGCGAAAAGGTAGTACCAATAAAAATATTTTTTTCTAAAAATATCTTTATAGATGAAGATATTTCCTTAATGATGACTTTTTTATTTTGGTCAGATTTTTTAGTGCCGATCATTAATACTTTTAAAAGGTTTTTATTTTCAATATTTTTTAAATTTTTTAAATTTAATTTTGTTGACTTTAATAAATGATATAAAAATCCAATTGAAATATCAGAAAAGGTGATTTTATTTTTTCTGTCAGTATTAAGTATCCTTATTATATATGATCTCAAAATTATTTTAAACCCATCCTGATTTAAGTTTCCAAAATTAAAATTTTGATTAATATTCAAAATTATTTCCTCAAAAATTGAAATAAAATTTTTGAGTCTCTCAAATAATACATTAAACTTATNTTTGAATTCATCAGACAAAGAAATTTTGACAAGTGACGAAATTAAATCCCTATCATATATATTAACTTCTAAAAATTTAATTAATGAAACTTCATCTTTAATAATTTGTTCAATATTCCTAAAGGTATTATTACCATCATTGATTAAGTCTTTTGGAATATTTATCTCATTTTTTAAATTTAAGAGAAATTCGAAATTATTTTCATTATATATTATCTCTTTCTGATTATTTTTAAGTAATATATCTATCGAATAATTAATGTTTGTAATATCATTAAAATCTGTTTCATTAAATAAATTTTCATTCAAATTTTCTTTCAGGAATGAAGTTAAATCTCTTTTTACATCTTCTGCATCAAAAAAATCTTTTTGACCTACTGATTTATCATCTAAAATTTTTTTTATTAATAAATTCAAATCACCGATAATTTCCCTAAACTTACTTATCGCCTTATGATCAAATGATTTTTCACTTATGATTTTTTTTAGTGACAAACTAATGTCACCAATTATAAACTTAAACTTGGAATAGGACTTTTGATCGAATAATTTCTCTTCGAAAATTTTTTTAGAAAATAAACTTAAGTTAGCTGTTACCGTTTCAATGGTATCAATAAATATCCGATCGTATGATTTATTTTGAAAAATAGTTTTAACAAATAAACTCAAGTTCTTATTCAGGTCATCTATGTTTGGAAGATCTATCTGGCTGAACAAATTTTGATCTCTAATCTTTTCGAGCGATATACTGAATTTATTTATTATTTTTTCTAAGTACCGAAAGTTCTTTTCAAACTTTAATACATCATTTTGAATATGTTTAAATGCCAAATTTGATGTGTCAGCTATTTCCTTATCATAATCTAATTTATCCTCTATCTCCAAGGCAGCAGAATCANTGTCCCCAGTCCCCTCCAGCAGTTCCCTTCTGGTAGTATCATTTAGTGCTCGATTTGATGTGTCAGCTGTTTCCTTATTATAATCTAATTTATCTTCATTTTCTGGCTGAAAACCTTCGAGATCTTGAGGACCTTGTTGTGATATTTCTCTTGAAATATTACTAAAAAAAGAAAGATCAATTTTAGAATTTATTTTTTTTATAACCTCGGGAAAAAGATACTTGATTATTTGAAAAATAAAGAGATTTTTTGAAAGCTTTTGTTTTTTTTCTTGTAGAATCTTAATTGTAAAATATCTTAGTTTTCTTTCAAAAAGTACTTTATTTTCTTTTGGAAAAAAATTTGTCAATTTTTTTAGAGTAAATATAAAATCATGCCTAAATTCAGGATCAATTAATAATGTTATCTTTCTAAATGTTTTGTCATTTAAGTTATCGATCAAATGTGATGAAAAGAATAATTTTTTAAAACTATCAATATCTAAATCTGATTTATTTAATATAATTGTTATTACTCTCTCTAACAATTTACTATTTATTAATCTTGAATAAATGTCATGGGATAGAGCCTTTTTTGAGAAAAAAATTTGATGAGTAATCCTTTCAATTGCATCTAACTCTAACTTGGTTTGATTAGCTTTTTCGGTCATTATCTCAATCGATTTTACCAAAATCAAATCAAAAGGAATTTTTGTCTTTTCAGATAAAATATTCAGTATGTTTATTAGAGTTTCATGGTCAGTAAATTTATTAAAATGGATAAATTGCTTTTCAATAAAAATCAAAACATCTTCATCACTATTAAAAAACTTTTTAAAACTGTTTTCAAGTTTAAAAGAATTATAAATCGAAAATATAAGTTTCAGAAATCGATTTTCAATTTTTTCATATCGTTGAATTTGAAGATCTTCCAATTTTAGTTTTGAGTCAAATTCAAATAGAAACTTTTTTGTTTGATAATTATTATAACTGAATATTCCTGACTTATTTGAATCTAAATTCACCTCGATTACTTCTTTAGTAAATATTGTTTGCAAAATTTTGTAAAGATCTGTGCTTAATAAATTATAATTAATCTCAAGCATAAAATTCTCCATGAACAATTCATATGGGATTTTTTTATACTCAGAAATTTTTTTTAAAAAAGTATTTATGAGAAAATATAAATTCTTATCGTGCTTTATATTTAAAATGTGGTCTATAAAAACTTGAGAATTAGTTTTCAACTTATTTTCTGATGAAGAAAACTTATCTAATGATATAAATGAAAAAGATTGATTTATTAACTCTCTGAAATCATATATAACATTTATTTCGTCTTGTGAAAATCTATCTTTTAAAAAATACAATAAAAACTCTTTTTTTTCAGTTAGCTCTGATAGTTGGTAAAGTTCTAATTCTGAAAGTTTTTTATTTTGATATACTTTACTAATTTCAATCAGATCAAAAAAAGAGCTTTTAGTGCTATCAGATTTAAAATCATAAAAAAAATTATTTATGGAGATTTCATCGTATTTCAAAAATTCTAAATTATTTTTTTCATTTTTAGAATATTTTAAAAGAGGAAATATTGAGTTTTTAATGTTTTCTTTCTTAAAAATTTTTGAAGATAATGAATGCTCAATTTGATTATATGATATTAGGTTATAAATCGAATTTACAATGCTAAAAAAAGGAATACCAAAATCATCAGAAATCTGAATCAATAACTCTTTTATTTTACTTTTTTCAAATTTATTTTCAAAAAAAGACGAATAACTTAATAAAAAAGATTTTTTGGAGAACCTTTTAAAATTATAAACTTGATCAGTCAATACAGAATTGATCAAAAAATAAAAATCGTTGAAAATAAAATAATCTTTGGAAAGAGTTTCTTTTAGATAATTATTAAAATCATTTGTAGTTTTTTGATTAATAAATCTTAAAAATCTTTTTTTTTGAGATCTATTATCAGATAATGACCCATATAAAACATTTTCTGAAGTTTTTTTCTTCTGATACCACCATGGATAATATCCGTTATCAAGAAAAAATTTGTTTGGGTCTTCTAAATTATTAATCAGATTTTTTTTCTTGTACTCAATTAAAACCTTATTAAATTCTGTTTCAAATTTTCTCAAAAAATTTTTTAAATTGAATTTTTTTAGATCAATTTCTAATTTATCTACATAAAAGTTTTCTTCTATTCCATTGTTAATTAAACACTTTTCGATAATCGAAGTGATATCCCTATTCGACTTTTGATCTATGTAATTATCAAAACTGTTAAAAGATTTTTTTGATTTAAAATTTATATCAAAATTAATTTGATTAATTAAAATTGATTTAGATTTCATATTTGTTCTTTATAACTACTAATTAATTGAATCATTTGAATAGAGAGTTTGTCAATATTTGGTTTTTTCTTGGACTTCGAGTTTAACCAATTAAAATAAGTTTTTTCAAAAATCGACATTTCATTTATATTTAAAATAAATAAATCAAAGTTGACATGAAGAGGAATAAATTTTTTAATATTTGATTTTAAATATGAAATGAATTCTGTGTTTTGAAATCTTCCCGGCCAATCTGGACAAACTATACTTATTTTATTTGAATATTGAAAATAAGATGGGAATTCGTTTTCATTGTTAAGATCCATTCTAAGATCACTAATTTCGCTTATTTGAATTCTGTTTTGTTTTTTAATTTTAAAAAATTTTGTCATCTCATTAATGAAATCTCCAGCCTTTAGTTCAGAACCAAATTCTTTTTTTGAAATTAAAATTGGATTACCAAATAAATCGTTCAGTAGAACTTTAAATTTAGTTGAATTTTCATTTTTTTTAATTAAATAATTATTTTTATTTACGGCATTGATAAGTAGATCAGAACGTATATCTTTTTGTATTTCAAAGCCAGATGTTTCATAACTTTCAAACATTAGATTCTTTTCATCATCATATATAAAATTTTTATAATTTATAATTTGAGAGGGTCTAAGTAATAGATGTTCGATAAGATAAATCCCCTCACTCGAATGGTTTAGTTTCTTAAATTTATTTATGGATCTATTTATCATGTTCAAACATAGCTCCTGAGTTTTTCCCTGATAAATTTTAATAGGTTTATTTATCAAAGGTGAATTATATAAAAGGCTAAATTTTAAATCTTTAGATGAAATTGTCTCGACAATTTTATATGACTTTTCCTTTGTGGCAAAAAGAAAAAGCGACCTAAAAGATTTTTCATCATCAGAAAAAAAACTTACTTCATTAGATTTATATTTATTTTTAGGTTGTGACAAAATATCAATTTCAATTCCACCTTTAATTTTAAGACTTTGTTTTCTCCAATTTACATCCTCATTAGAATTATTTATACTATCCATAACAGATTTACAAAGAGAATTCATTTCAATATTTTTTACTCCTAACAATAGTTTTAATCTGGTTTCTAAACCAGATATATTAATATTATTTTTACATGGCTTTGAATAATTAAATCCTTTATTAATTTCCTTACCAAGCTGGAGAATATTTTGAGCATATTTAATTTTTAACTCTAACATACTTTCCGCATTGAAATTGTCATCATTCATTAATTCAACTTTTGACAATATAGATGTATCAAAATCTTCATTAAATCTTGCTAACAAATGATCTATAATTTGATTTTTTTTATTTTTTAATTTTTCGTGAATTCCAGAAGTGAAGTCCAAAATCTTTTTGAGTTCATTTAAATCTGCATTAGGGNCAAGTTGTTCCAAATCAGCAATTTCTGAAGGTATCTGACTAAAAAAAGTATTCTTATTATTTATTGAAAAGAATTCTCGCAAATTCGCAAGCTGAGATAAATAATTTGCCATCAATTGCTCAAAAAAGTATAAAAAACCCCTTAATTGTTTTACCTGAGCTACCCTCTTTTTTTTTGCATTTTTTGGTAGCTCATTTTTTTTTAACCCATATATTGATGGAAGTTCATTTTGAATTGAATAATAATTTTCAATTTCACTTTTTTCAAATCTTGCAGTAGTATCTTTTAGAAATTGTTTTTTGATTTTCTTATAAGT
Organism: Flavobacteriaceae bacterium; assembly: GCA_002711185.1. GTDB lineage: Bacteria > Bacteroidota > Bacteroidia > Flavobacteriales > Flavobacteriaceae > Marivariicella. Next base: position 27,097 of record PAHL01000058.1, on the reverse strand, counting down.
AGACTTTGAATCGGTCGTTAAAGAATCATATAATTGAGATAAAATAACTGAATCAATACCATATACTGAATCATTTCTTTGGAAAACTATTTTCTCTTGTTCCTCATTATAATTTAAAATAGTTTTTTTTAAGGAAGGATATGAATTTTCACTAAATGTAATTAAGTCATCAAAAATTTGTACTCCATTTTTAAAAATTCTAATTTCTTCTATTTCGCTTACCCCTGTGATTCCATCAATCAACTCTTTGATCTCTCCAAAATANATGGAATTTGTTTTCTGTGTTAAACTTTTTGAATCAATAAATCCAAGTTTAGTTTCAACTCCAGAAAAAATTTCAATCTCTGTATAACCTAATTCGATCATCTGATCATAATCATAAAAAATAATTTCTGGATTTAATAATTTATCAACTTTATAATAAATCTCTGCTAATACAGATTCTCCTAATGAAAAAGGATCTAATTTAATTATAGCAGATATTTCAATTTTCTCTTTTTTTAAAATTCTAATATTTTCAAAATCAGTAGAAATCAATCTGTTATGCATCAACAATTCGTGGACCTTATCCCTTGTATGGGTTGTCTCTTCATCAGTTATATCTTCGCTACATTGAATGGAAACACTCAGTAGTCCGTTTAAACCCAATGAATTATCATTAATCTGTTCAATCCACACATTTTTTATATTTTCAACTCTTTCTATAATAAATTTTCTAAAATCATTAATTGTCAATGGAGANGTTGGAAGAATTTCATTTAAAGGAAATAATAAATTACTGTTTTTAATATCAAAATTATCTTTATTCAATAGTAATAGGTCTTCAACTTTAAAGTTTGACCTGTAACCTAGATCAGTTAGTGCATAACAAAGTTGTTCTAGGATTGTAATACCAGGATCGTGAAAGTTATAATCCGTCCATTTATTACCTGAAAACTTCTGGATTAGAGAAATTCCATCTCTCAAGAGTGATTCATAATCAATTACCNTTTTTGGATTTTTGATTTCTTTCAAAAATTTAGGCTCATTCATTTTAATTATGATATTAGCTTGGTTAGATTATATTTGATCTTGAATGGTTCTCCATCATTTGGATCTATTCCATAATGTCTTCTGGTTCGTATTTGTAATTTATAATTATGAATTTCTCCTGCCCATCTCAAGGCAATTTTATTTAAAAAGAAACCATAATAAGCTGTTGTTTGTCTGATTTTTGATTTTGATGAACTGCCTCCAAATGTTGACAAGGCAACCGCGTTTAAAACACAATATCTCCCAGAGCCTGACTTACCCTTTATACTAGCATTAATTTCAAATGAATTGAGTCCATCCAATCCAGTTAAAATATCATGCCAATTTCCATCTCCCTCAGCAATTCCCGATAAATATGAACCAACTCTTGATTGAATACCTAAAGTTCCTTCTATATCAACATCATTTTCAGGTCTTGATTTATTTAATCCAATTTTTCCATTTTCATCAAATCTTAGAATAGTCTTTCCATCTTTACCATTTACGGAAAATCCACCTAAATCGTCCTTATCCATATCAAAACTAACTAAAGGATTTTCTTGGTTTGGCTTTTTAAAAAAGGAAATTAATTTACTTGAAAAACTAGATCTGTTTAGTCTCAAACCATCATTTTTATTAATTTGAATACCATCATCTACAGAATTTATAGTAGAATCAATTAAATCAACAAAGTGATTTTCTTTGGCGAAGCCACCCTTTTTAAAAAAATTCTTTAATGTATTTCTATTAACTATTGCCATGTCTAATTGAATTTAAAATTGAATGTTAATGGGGTTTTTTTTATTCTGGTATTTTTGTTATTCTTAATTTGCTTTTGTTCCTCTTTATCAGAAATAAAAACAAAATTTTCTTCTATACTTAAATCACTATAATTAGTTTTCTCAGGTGGATAATATTGTTCATTCTCTAGAACCTCAATTTGATTATAGTCCCTAGGGATTATAATTGAGAGAGGGGTGCTAGATTTAATATAATTATGATTTTTTGGGTCATTAGCACTATCATATATTTGAGTATTACCATCTTTATTTTTCTTTATATGAAGAATAGATACTCCTGTAAGAAACTTAACGTATTTTCTCTCTTTAATAAAATTTATTATTTCAGACCTTTTAAACGATCCACCTATATTAATTGATTCATATTGTTTGCTTTGTATCCAAGGACAGAAAAAATCTAGTAAATCTTTATTGACATTAAGAATTCCCTCTCCACTCGGAATATTTAAAAACTTAACTTTTGCCTTAACCCAGACCTCTTCAAAAATTGGATTAACAATTTCGAAATAAGTAAAAGGTGAAACAAATTCTTTTAAATATCTGTTAATTTGAGTAATGTCAGCTTGACTAAGTTTAATTTCGTCTATGGTTTGATCTGTAGTAATTTTCTTTATACATAAAATTTTAATTTTCAGATCTTTTCCAATTGAATAACACTTTACTTGCCCAAGCCAATTAAATCTTTGAAGAATAAAATTCTCAATATCTTTTTTAATTGAAGGTCTATTTTTATGTCCCAAAAGTTCACTAACACGTTTGTAAAATAAAAAATTACTCTCTTTTTTATTTCCACCAAAAGATGGTAGGATCTGATTAATTGTAATAATCCCTTCTAAATTCTCTTTAAAATTCTGTATAGAATTTGGAGGTAAAATTTTATTTAAATTATTTTCATTTATTTCTTGCGTGCAGAGAACAGAATTCAAAATAATTTTTTTTATTAGGCTAAATTGATCAACTTTAGTCTTAGAAGATGCTTTAATATAAAATAAACCATTATTTGAATTGACCGAGTTATTTGAAACATCTCTGTTTAATCTGAAACAAATTACACCTGACTTTGTAAGATTATATGTTTCATCGTATAATATACTATTGTTATCAATCAATTTCCAGCCATTATTGCTAGAGTAAAACCAATCCAACTCTGAACTAAATTTATAATTAGTGTTACTATTTTTTTTGATCTCAAAAAATAAATTTAAATCTTGTAAAATTTTAACATCTGAAAAACCAAGTAATAACTCTCCTTGAGAATTTATTTCAGGAACCAACAAACTGTTTTCTTTACTATTTGATTCAATATTTCTGTATCCTTCAACAGGATGAATCAGATAAAATTGGTCTTTATCCAAATTACCAGATTCATTGAATATTATTGAACTTGTAGATTTGTATGATAGTGAAATATCAAATATCTCGGGGCAAAAAGGTTCATTTGGAGTAATTGGGTCAATATCTTTTTCTTTTTTATCAGCTATTTTTTCAATGCTCTCTTGCAAAATTTTTGGATATTCATTAAACCCAAAACCCATTTTGGGATTAACAAGCTCGATTCTTAAAAATCCTGTTTCAAGATCATTAGAATATTCTTCGATCATTTCAGATGTAAGGTCATAAACTGGTTTTATTTTTAATAAACCTGAATCTTTTATTTCAATTTTTCTTGTACTTAATAAAATATTATTTTCCGACTCAAATAAATTAAATACAAATTCATTTTCAAAATTTCTCTCATAAACAAAATCAGATAACGCACTTAACCTAATTTTAAATGATTTATTATCAATTGATTTTTGATAGTTTTTATAAAATTCCTTCATATTTTTTGTTTCAGGAAGATTTGAAAATTTCCAACTTAAATTAAAATTTTCTATTTTTTTACAAAACAGTTCCTCATTACCAATAAATAACTTTGAACCTTTTTGAGGAATCGACCCAAACATTTGGAATTCAGATGCGGGTGAAACTTCACCATCCTCTCCTATTATAATTACTTTTTTCAATTCATCAGCTTCAATATCTGTATTAACTTTAGTAATTTCCATGCCATTTAAAAAAGAATAGGGATAATAAAAGTTATCATTATTTAGTAAAAATTGAAAAACTGGAAAAGTTGTATTAATATTTTTCTGATGAATACCTTCGTCGTATCTGGAGACTGAGGGATCATTTTTTCCTAATTCTATTTTTATTATAATTATTCCATCAGACCAATCCTCTGGATAATCAACCTTATAATCAATACCTGAAATCCAATTCTCATTAGAGGTATATGATATACTAAAAGCATTTAAAAAAATATTAGAGAAAACTTCTTCCTCCGAATTACCAGTATTTGAAGAGATATCTATTATTAAATTTGAAAGATATTGAATTGAATCAGCGGTAAAATAAAGGGAAAACTTAATCACTCTATTTGAGTCATGTGATAGGAGAGTAGGAGATGAAATTGCAAACCCCAAATCAGCTACCTGCATTGTTTTATCCTGAGATGATTTAAAAATCTGCTCTTCTCCTAAAGATGAAAAGGTATCATTATTAAAATTAAAAGCATCCACTTCGGAAACAGAATTAGCTATTCTATTTGAAAATATACCTGAAATAATTCTAAAGGAGGATTCATAATCAAAAATTTTATTTCTGCTTACATATATAGTAGAAATTTCAGATAGAGATGAATTGTTCAATACTATTTCATGGTCGGTTTTATATATTACATCATCTCCATTATCGTCTTGACCAGCAATTAGTTCTTTTCCTTTACTAACTGTCAATGATTCAATATTAGAATCTATGTCAACATCAATATAAACTTTATTTGGTTCGCTTGCTATTGGAGACTGATTCAAAATCTCATTAAAATAAAAATTTAAATGCCGACTAGAAAAATTATTTATTTCATTTTGATAGTTTTTAAATAATTCTAAGAAACTAAATAATAGCCCAATCTGTGGGTTATGATTATCGTTTTTATTTAATGAGTCGGAAAAAAGTAATTTTGCCTTGATTTTTAGTGATAATAATACTTGATAAACTGGTTTGTATAGTAGTATTAATTTCTTCAATGCACTAGAATGCTTTGATTGTGTTTTATCAATCCCTTCAAAAATATCTCTCTTTAGGTTTTTATCATATTTCCAAATAGAATTAAATTCTTTAAATGAAACCTCATGTCCAATCGATTCCATTAACGAATTTGAAAAAGATGTAAATAACTTAAAAGACTTATTCAACTTATTTATAATTACTTGCTCTAGTTCATATTCGATTGACGAACTTTTTATAGAGAGATTATTTTTTAGAGCTTTTTTATACCAGGAATCTATATTTTTAAAGTATAAATGTATAAGATAGAAAAACTCTTTAAGAATATTTTCTTTATCATTTTTGGATGAGAATTCGTCGAAATTCTTTATCAAGTTTAATCTTTGAGTATCGAATTTATTTGCATCAAACTTAGATATTTCAGCAAGTAAAAATGTTTCGTCTGAAAAAAAACTTGACCAATTACCATCTAATTCATTTTTTGTGTTGTAAAAATTTACACTCTCTGAAAGATTAGCTATAAACATTATTAAATCATCGATTTTCCTATCGTCAATTAATAAATTTTCAGGTTTTAANTTGTCTAAAATTCGATTACTCAACATTAATTTATTTCAAGTTTGTGCCTTCATTGATATAGAAAGGGAAAACTATATTATCTCTAACATTTGTTGCTATTATCTCGTAAAATACCCCAATATTGATAATTCCCTCGTTAACATTTGATTTATTTGTTGTAACCTCGTGAACATGTATCCTGGGTTCAAACTCATAAATTGTTCTTTTTATTTCATGACCAATGGAGCTAATAATATTTTCGTCGAACGGTTCAAAAAGGTAATCATGAACTAAACAACCATAATTAGATCTCATTACTCTTTCACCAATTTTAGTAGATAAATAAATCTGCAAACTCTCTTTGATATCCTTTTCATTAGATACCATTTCAACGGATAACAAATCCTTATTGAATGTAGGGGGGAATCCCCAACCTGTTCCCAAAAAAGCTTTTTCTTTATTTTTCATTTTTTAATTAATTGATGTTGCGGACCCTTTGATTGTAACTTTTCCTGATGCTGTTAAATCGGCTCCACTGTTTCCTTTAGCCGAGAATTTCGCCTTAGCAGATGCAGAAACGTTACTACCTGAAAGCGAAATATTTTTTACAGATTTGATATTAATTCCCTTCTTTCCATCTAAAGTAATTTTTCCATCAGAATTAATTTTGATATCTTTCTTTGCAGATATAGATACACCATTTTTTGATGTTTCGATTATATTACCATTTCCATCAGTTACCTTAATTCCAATTGAATTTTTCTTTTCACTTATTGTTATCTTATTTTTCTCACTTGTTGAAATATTGATAATCTTATCTTTATCATCGAATTCTAGAGTCAATTTTTCCTTTGTAACAATAGCTTTTAAATTATTTTCCTTTTTAATTTCTGAATATGGCTTATTTTTTTTTGTGTAGAGGCCACCTAAAATAACCGGGAATCTTGAATCATTTGATATGAATGAAACCACTACTTCAGTTCCAATTTCAGGTATAAAAAATGAGCCAGCTTTACTGGATGTATAAAAATGAGTTAACCTACACCAGATACCAGTACCTGCAACTTTTAAAGCAGGAATATTAACCTTTACCTTATATTCGTTATCTGGATCTTTGTCTATTTGTTTAACAATTCCAATATGTACCCCATTAATTTGATCAGAAATTTCATTTTTATTTATTACAATATTATTCTTCAAAAAATCTCTTTTTATACCAAACTGTATTTTGGATTTATAGGATCCCTCAGATAAAATATGGGATATACCACTAACATATATTAGTCCATCAAAACTACCTCCAAATCCATTTAATTTGATCAGGGATCCTAAGACCAAACTATTAACTCCTTTGATACCTATTGAACCAAAATGGCTTGTTAATCTTGACTCAAGAAACTTTGAGCCTGCCAATGCTTTTAATTCATTTGCTGTAAAAGGTTGAGGGAGCATTATATTGGTTTTTGAAGGACTAGCAATATTTTTTAGGCTTGATGTTGTAATACTTCCTGGGGTATTTAATGATGGCTCAGAACTAGTTGAATTTATTGCTTTTTCATTAAAAGGGTCCCATGATGAATATTCTAACGACCCATATTGAAAACTCGAGTCTATTTGTCCATCAAAACTCAAAGTTGCATCACCATGATCTACTTGAAGAGAGGGTATCGGAATCATTTGGTAAGGATCTGTTACCTTAATTTCGTTGTCGCTGTTAATTACTACCATTCCATTTATCTTTGCCCTTTCCAAAATAAATTGCCAATCATTTGAGTTATATTTTGGAAAAAAAGGATATTTGAGAAAAGTCATGTCAATACTTTTGGACAAGCCAACTTTAGATATTAGACTACTTATCATTTCACTATCTGATTTTTTTTCGAAAATATCCGATGTATAACTATTCGTTAGTTTAATTGCTGAATCTACACACTCTAATATTAAAACACTTTTAGATCTATCAGATTTATAACCGTTTGCAAGAGAAATTCTTTGTTTATGTATTATTCCCTCAAAAACAGTACTATTTGTACTGTCATAACCTAACTGAATTGTTATCGAATTTCCAGGTTTAAAATTAGAATCATCGGCCTCATCAAATGTCTGTAAATTAACATCCCCAGCAAATAGAGAAACCTTAGAACGACTAATTTTATTTATCTCTTTATTAACTTCAATACTTTTTACCGAGTAAGTCGAACTTAAAGGAAAACCAGATATCATTATTTTGTATGATGCTATAGCATTTAAAGATTTACTTGGCTTAGGAATTATATCAAACATTTTCAAGAAATAATTGGAGGAAATTCTAAAGTTGAACCTTCTTTTAATTTCCTAAATGAACTTAAGTTATTGTGATCAGCTATTTTTAGATAATAGTTTTTATTTTCATAATATTCTTCACAAAAACTTACAAGACTATCTCCAGCCTTGACAGTTGGGGCACGAGAAATATCTGGGCTTTGAAATAATCTAGAGATAATTGAAGGTTGCTCCTTTATAGTTAGTTGAACTTCAGCTCTGAGTGGTAATCCTAAATTATTAAAAAAAGTATAATTATAATTAAATGCAACTACATCCCCGTATAGTGTAATTGCTCCAGCTCCCCAAACGGCTCTGACTGTAGGTTTAGTATGTGATCTGAATACAGGTGTTACACATATTTTTTCTAACAATAATATCGAGGCGGAAACAGGGGTTCCAGGAACAAAGCATCCGAAGGGAGGTGAGGGCACTGCTCCAGTATTATCAAGAACAAAACTTAAACTTAATGTTTTTCTATACAAATCTGATGAAGCATCTTCATCAGTTTCATTCCCACAAGCATCAACCGTAGATTTAACAACTAACTCTGGTATATCATATACAATATTTTCCGGATTGAGTTGTAATTGGTAGAAACCTATTGGCGTTGAAAAACCAAATACCTCACTAAATCCAAAAAGAGTCATGTTAAACATAATTAGTAATCGGATTTTTTATGAATTTTTTCAATAATTTTTTCAACAGTAGAGTCACAAATTTGTTTGAATGAAATATCGATTTTTTCATCAAGTTGCCTCTTTAACTTTTTAATTTTTTCATCTAATAACTTCTCCGAAATAGATGAGTCAGATTCGCCTTCATTGATATCCGAGTCNGGAGATAAGCTTCCATTAACTGATAGTTGATTAATTTTTACTGGCATAATTAAGAAAATTTAAAATATGAATATGATAGTTCTAGAGTTTGAATTGCAACCTGTCCTTGAAGGGCGTCAAATTCATCCATTTTAACTGATACCGGAAAACAGTCAAAAAATGACCATGACATTAGAATATTCTCTGAATCTGATTCATCCATCAAAAAAACATTAACGGTTTTTCTTTTTACTGTATAAAGAAGACTATCTTGACTTAAAAATCTATAGCACCATTTAGTCAATGGAGAAGATTTCCTTAACATTCCTCCTTTTAAAATTAAGTTATCATACTGAATTTTCCTCGGCACTTTGTAGTTTATATTGTTTAGACCTCCATTTGAAAGCGGATCTACATCCATTTTCGCACCTAGGCCACTTACTGATTGAAATGAATCGAGTTTATCGTTTCCAGGGGAATTTACTCCAAATGTATAACCAACCATGCCTCCCAAAGCAGCATCAGCAGATGTAACTTTAAAATTAAAACCTAAAGCCGGATATGTATTGGTATCTATCATAAAAAAAAATGGGGGAATAATATTAGAAAAAAAAAAAGCTAAAAAAAAATTTTTTTTAGCTTTTTAAATATAATATTAATTATTCCATGATTAATGGATTAATTAAATTTATGAATCAAGTATACCTAAAACGATGATAACTAGGATAAAGGCAAAAAAAAATTTGACTTTAAATAGTTAATTATTCAAAACTTTAAGCCGCCTCTGTTGTCAATCCCTCATGAGCTAGAACCATAGTTTCAATTGCTGCTTCGGATGATTGGGAGTTCATATCAGTTGGGGTTACTTGCTTAGGGAACGCATTTGTCAAAGTCCAAGTCATTCTTGGAGATCCTGTCTCATCCAGAAGACGAATCACAACAGTTAGCCTTTCATATGTATTCAAGGAAATTGTAGAGATCCAGTCATAGAATTGGTTATCATCAGCAAATACACCTTTTTTAAGTGTTATATCTCCAAACTTCATAAGTCCAGGCATTTTAATTGATGAATGTGTAAGACTATTCCCATGTCTATATTCTATCACCTCCGTCTCAACATCTAATCCACTGACCTCTTGAAAAGGTAGGTCAGTAAAATCTCCAATATCTACTGAGAAATAAAATTTAGGTAAAGGCCAAAATTGATCTTGTTCTCCTCCTGTTCCTGCTGTTGGTAGTGCCATAATATATAATTTTAGAATTTAATAAATTAAGATTTTTGTTGTTGTTGTTCGAATGTAATAACTATAAATTCTGCCGGTCTTGTTAACGCAACCCTGACAGTCATTTTTAAAATTCCATCCAAAATATCGTTTGGTGTCATAGTCATACCTAAACCTATCTCGACTTCAAATGCATCCTCAGGTGAAGTTCCAGCCAAAAGACCAGATTGCCATTGATTAGTTAAGAAATTTGAAACTGTTGATTTAAGTGTTGACCATGTTGTTGAATTGTTTGGTGCAAAAACATATGCCTCTGCAGCAAATTTTATGCTTTGTTCAAGATAAGTCATAGTTCTTCTAACACTTATATACCTGTAATCTTTTGAGTTGCCTTCAAGGGTTCTGGCTCCCCATACTAATGTTCCTTTACCTTGAAAACTTCTAATTGCATTGACAGCCTTTCCGTTCAAAGGAAGATTAAGATCCTCTTGATTATCATTATTAATATTTACTGTAGGTGAAACAACAGCTCCTAAGCTTACGTTAGCAGGAGCTTTAGCTACATTAACAGACGAATCAACCATACTAAGTGCACCCGCCATTGCTGAACTAGGTGGCATAACATTGATCATTGTACTAATTGTTTCCAAAACTAAATTAAGTTTAGGGCTAATTGCACTTAAAGTTCCTTGTAAAGATTGGACTGCATCTGGTTCTGAGGTATCAGCGATTTTTGCAATTTCAGCTTTAATACCTTCAGCCCTAGCTTCAGTAATGTCGTCAGCAGCTAATCTATCATCAACTTCCTTATTAAGTATCTCGATTAAACCATCAGAATTTTCTATAAAAGTAAAATCAATATCAGATACAGATAAAATTGTGGTATTTAAGTAAGGATAATAAGCTGCACCCCATTGTAAAAAATTTGAACCTATACCCTCTCTAAATTTGTTAATTACATCTTCGTCATCAAATGTTCTTTCCTTATCTCCATCTATGACATCAAGTAGAGCAAAACGATTTTTCATCTTATAACCACAATGAGAGAGAATTGCCGCTTGAAGACTAAGGCAATCATTAGGGGAAAGCAGAATAGCATCAGGTACAACAACAATTGTGGGCTCTAAATGTTTTTCAAGTGAGGATAATCCATCTCCTTTAGGATCATTTAATTTTGAAGCTTCAATTTTATCAGAATAAGTTCCTACAGATACTATATAGCAATCTGCACCTCCATTGTTGTAGAACAATCTCATCGAATAATACATTAGATACCTTGTCGCGTCATTAAATTTTAAATCAAATGATGCTGGTGCATCGTCACTTGGGGTAATATTTAACTTCGTTGCTGGAGGACCTCCAAACAACTCTTCATATTGACCCATAGAACTAATCTTTGTTGGTTCGTTAAAAAGGGATTTAGCACCTCTGGATGCTTTTTCTGTATAACCAATAAAAGCTGGGACGGCTGTTTGAACAGGGACAACAGAAGATCCAAATGAACTTTTTTCTTCAATATAAACTCCGGGTGTTGCTAATGTAGTTGCCATAAAAATTTGTTTTCTTAAATATATTTTAAAAAAATTTATCTAGGCATCTTTTGAAAAAAAATATTGAAATAAGATATCAACACAAATTTACAGCCTGTTAATAAGTGCTTAAATTTTCATTATTTTTATTTAATCATTTAATTTCACGTTGACATCATTGTAAAAAATATTGGATTCAATATCAAATTCAATATTTGTAATATTTGGTCTGGGTAAAAATGTAGGAGGGCTTGGATACAAACTATCTTTTGAAAATAGATAATACTTTTCAGAATATTTTTCACTTAATTTTTTTGGTTCTTCGATTACAACCGATATGACATCATATTTATTCCTTAAAGTTCTTTTTGTATAATTATCAAATTTTTTTGATTCGTCTTCTGTCGCGACAAAATATTTGTCAAATTTTAAATCTTGTTTATCGTTATAAAAATTATACCTAAAAAAAACTGATCTTGAATCAAAATTTATTTCATATTCATATGGCTTAAAATTTTTTTTAAAATCTTCATTTCCAAAAATTTCTTTATTTCTATTAATTGTAAGACTAATTATTCCTTTAATACCGTTCTGATTAGAATCCTTTATGATGGAAGTATCAACATACTGATTTGGATGAAGTGTCTTTTTTTGATGATTATTTGTAAAATCAATAAGCTGATTATACTTAAATGGTATTTCTGTGTACTTTAAAAAATCATTATCCAAGATTTCAAATTGAAAATTTAAAACCATCTCGTTTGAAAAAATTTCACTATTAAACCTAGGTTCAGGATTAAAAATAATTATAAATCCATAATCAATATTTTTAAAAATTAGATTATGATTTTTCATTACAATACTACTTTCCAATGTTGGANTAATTCTGNATCCTCNNAAAAATCCNTTTTTAAAAAAAGTATGCTTGCANGTTACCTCAAGGATTTTTANTGTCCTAGANACAAAATCNAATCTATTTTTNTTATATAATTCAGTCACCTATGTTTGAAATAATTTCGGTAATNACATTACCNTCAAATTTAAGTTGTTTGAACTTNTANGCTATAGAGGGNACATAACTTGTTCCAATATTGGTCCANAAGTCCTGTACCTCTTTAATNCTTACNTTNGAGATTTCGACATATATTTTTCCNACATCATCCGATAAAAGNGGTGTNTTTGANGAATCAAAAACNCTATAATTTTGAAAAAACTCTANNACNANAGAAACATATCTTAAAGATTCTANATAATTTGATGGATTAAAGTANGCNGCAAACATTACATANANATTAATTATTATTTGAGGATTTTGTCCAGGAGATGACTGATGATTGATGTTTTTTATTACCTTATCNTCCTCAATGTTTAATANGAATACAGAAAGTTTATTTTCTGCTTCTGGATTTAGATTCTTGTTCGCATCNAGCAATCCTGATACAATTACATTATCTTCAGATATTGATAACTTTGATTTAATGAACTCATTTAATCTATCAGNTATTGATACTATAACGTTATTTATCATCTAAATCATTTTTTTTAGAACACTNACTGTTATTCTGACAATATAGAGTGAAATTAAGGAAATTATGCATCCAATAAAATAAAGTTGAAAAGTAAAAACCTTTTCAATATCATTCATTACTGGTTCAGAATANGTNAGNTTTAAAAAACTTAAAAAAATAAATGATAAAAATAAAGATGATAACGAAAAAACTATAAGCCAAAAAAGTTCTTTTAAGATAAAATTTTTCATGAATCCATNANTTAGGGTCTATGTTGTTTTCCGATTTTTATTTTTGATATAAAATAAAATGTTGTTATACCAATTATAAAAGCAATACTTATTTCTAATAATGAAATNTTTAAAGGAGGAAGACCAAATTTATTTAANAGAGAATAAGAAAAAGAACTTANAATAATTGTAAGCGGTGTNATCAATAAAAAAACNATTAATGTGAAAATTAATCTTATAATTTGNTCNTTGAGAATTGAATCTCGAATTTTCCAATCTGATAAAATTATAATTATTCCTGTTACNAGCGCAAACAAAAAAAATAGGGCACTAATTATAAAAACTCTTTTATTGGTAATTATGTATCTTGAGATTTTTATTGGATAACCCTCCATTTCAGCAATGGGATCTGAAATCTTAATTTTATCCGTTGAAAATTTTTCTTCAATGACCTTCCATAAATCTNTATAACCATTATCATAACCTAAAGCCCAAATACCAACNCCTTTAAGTTTTTTTGAAATGGCAAAATCNTATTTTTTTCCTAATGTATAATCATCATCAAACCATATTTCTTTTGTAGTCATGTCTGGATAAATAAAATTCATATAATTAGTCATACTTGTTTCGTCAAATATAGGAATGGAAGACGGGNTGAAAACNAACTCACTTTTCATTANGTTCATAACTTCAGAATAAGTGACTTTTCTCTCAATCCTTGATTCAATTTCTCCATTATTATCAATTTTTCCCTCCCACATACTTCCATAATATGGAAGTGCAAGAATAGTCTTAGAGACATTTAATCCCTTGTTAATATAAAAATCTAAGGTTGATTTTAAACTAAGATTGTTTGATTCTGATGATTGTAAGGGTGCAACAGCCCCCTGTTCTTGGTAGACTATGTCATTATTATAGTCATATCCCATTATNACCATCAANTCGACATGTTTCTGNATTTCTCTGACATCATAAATTTCTCTTCCATTTAAAGCTGGTAGNGTTACAGAGATAAATGCCTTTTTNTTTAATTTGAAGTCCAGATTCTCACGCATTTCTTTTATAAATCTATTAAACTCGGTTCTTTTAAAATAAGGTAAATTTTCAAAATTAATATCCACTCCATCAGCATTTCTATCATTAATTAAGGTTGATACACTATCTATAAGAGTGATCCATTTATTCTCATCTTCTAAAAAAATATCATTATTATTTCTACCATGAGAAGAAATAGTCAATAAAACTCTTGTGTTTTTTGCCTTAGCAGAATCAATAAGTTTGGTATTTCTCCATTCTAGAATTTGATCTGGATTTGTNTATGATCCNGAAGCAGGATTTACCTTATATGAAAAAAAAGATATAGTAGATAATAAATCAAATGGATAATTCTTCCAAGCATTACCCATCCAATATGGATGCCATCCAAAAACTTCATTGTTATCTTTAATCTTAAGGAACTTCTCACCCTCTACATAATATGCTTTTTGAATCGAATCATAATAAAAATTTGTACTTGTTACCAATTGATCTTTTCCGTTTAAAAAATCATACAAATAACCATAGTTGTTTAGTAATGTTTTTTGTTTAATTGGAGCATACAATGTTGAATCAGTTGACGCCAACTGTTCATTATTATTTTTTATACCAAAAGATTTTTTTGCATCATTGAAGACTCGATCAAAGACTCTAACCTCTGATTGTGTTCTTCTTACACTTGTTTTAACTCTCATTATTTCTCTTCTACATGAGTTAAAAAAAATCATCGCCATTATAAACAATATTACGTGTATTTGTCTAACCATCACATACTAATATTTCACTATTCTTATAAAGTTATTTAAAATAGGTACCTCTACCTCAACCAATCTAACTCTTGAAATAACCTTTAATAATTTATAATTTACATCAAAATCATACAACTTAGAATAATTTTTGAAATTTAAAAACCCCTTATTAAATTTTTTCAAACTTAAAGAATCCTCTATGAAAAAGTTAAAGTTTTTTTCGGAATTTAAACTAGGGGTTGCATCGTAAACTAACTCTAAAGACGTCTCAACAAAGGGGTTCTTTGTTATGGGTAAATAATTTTTTCTGTTTTTATTACCTAATTCTGACTTTGCAAATAAAATTAACGGATCCTCTTCGTTAGATTCTGTGATTGCTAAATAACTGTCGAAATCTTCTTTATTTAAGGAGAACCAAAAACCCCAGGCTAATATTTTTTCATCATTTTTAAAGTTGATCGGTATTGATAAACTTGTTGAATTAGTTATGTCCAAATATGGAGAGATTTTATAATCTTTATTTTGATCTATAATATATAAAGTATCGGTTACTTTTTGAAATGCCTTCTCGTAGCCTATGACTGAGTCTTTTATAACTTCCGTTTTATAATTATTTGCAATTTGTTTTATTATCACTTTTAGATTTGATTTAAAAAATCCGTTATTGACAATATTTAAAACGATTTGATTGTCTTCAAGAACCTTAAATGATCCGTTAATTTTATTTTTTTTTCGAAGATTTGAATAAGCAAATCTAATTTGCTCTCCCTCCAGTAAGGATATTGAATTAATTTTTTTTGAACCATTGTTTTGAAATTCATAAGAAAAAACGTCATTTTTTTTTCCATCGTAATTATAGCTTGAAGTTTTACCTCTAGTCAACGTTTGAACTGATAAATTTGAAAGAATAATGGTATCACCTTTGCTATCATTTAAAATATAATCTATTAAATTATTGTCTTCACTATTAACTATGACTTCACTAGATTCTATGTAAATGGATGATAGACTATCTAACTTAGATTTATCATCAGCAGATAGATCATCTAAATTTAATTTTTGAATATTATTTGTTTGATCGAAATCTACAGTTTCATTTTTTTTTGTTAGGTTCTCCAATAAATTACATGAAGAAAAGATTAAAAAAAAAAGTAATAAACGAGGAAATGTTTTCATTAATTTCTTGAAATTTTAGTATTTAATTTTTGTTTTATTTCCTCATATCTCTCCAAAACAATTTCATTCATATTTCTTTCTATCTCTAACTGTTTTGAATGCAACTCATTTTTTACACTCAACTCATTCATCTTCTTATTTATCAGTCTTTCGTTATTTAAATCATCAACAGATTTTAAATATTCTATTCTATATTGGTTTATCTCAGACATCAATAAGCTATCATATGGTCCATTGGATGAAAAAAGTTTTGTTACAATTGGAGAGAGCTCAATAAAAATAAAAAGAAATAAAATGAAGTATATAGAATAATTATCTATCTCATTCAGTATTTTGAGTTGATTGAAAAATCCATATGAAAAAGTAGCTTCTAATTCTTCATTTCTTTTTTTATGTAATTCAACTAATTTTTTCCTTTCAATAGAGTTTTCTGACAACAAACTTTCATATTGTTCTCTCTCAAAGTTCATTTGCTTTATATAATCTTCATACTTCTTTTTTTTTGAAAAACACTCAACACCTCTTCCTCTTATCTGGGTACCACAAGTTCCATCGCATTCACATTTATACTCATTATAATAATTTTCTTGTATTGACAATTTTTCATTATAAAAATTAACTATTTGATCTTTTCTGGAATCAAGATTTAAAATTGATGTCCCATGTCTAGAATCAAGTTCAGATATTTTAAGTGATTTTTGATTTTCTATATAGTTTGATATTTCATCAGAAAGAAGGGTCACTTCTATTGGTTTTGAGATTGTAATAGCAATGAATACTCCTATTAAAACTCTGGGAATTGCTTTGATTATATTTTTATAAATATTATCTGAAGTTCTCATACTTGAGACAATATATCTATCTAGATTAAATATCAGAAATCCCCATAAGGTTGAAAACAAAACAATCAAGTAGACTGAATCCAAAATTATTGAAAAAGCGAAAAAAGACGATATGAAGGCAAAGATTGAAGTGAAAAAAATAGTTACACCGATACTTGAGTACTTTATGATTTCAAATCTTGGACACCTAGAAATCAGATCAATACTGACCCCTGAACAAAAAAGAAATATTCTTGTAATTATACTGAAACTATTTTCTCTTCTCAATTTTTAAATATTAAAATCTCATAACTTATTTAATCACTTTTTCTAATAAACTGAATTAATTTATCAAAAAACCATTTTAAAAATGATTTTCTTTCAATATCGTTTTTTTTGTTGTTAAAACCATGAAATTCGATTTTTTTTGTTTTTTTGTTATTAACTGTCAAATAGTTGAAAATTAAACATTTATATCTATCTAATTTGAATCTGTAGGATCCCCTCAAATCAAGATCTCCTAATGCTGATTCAGAAAATCTACCATTAGTTGAAATATCCCAAGATAACTCCACAATCTGACCATCAAAAACTGCGTAGCTTTCAGAAAACTTTGAAACCCTTATGGAAGAAACCTCAATTAATCTATCTAAAGTTTTATCATGGACTTTAACAAAAATTGAAATTTCATCATCGTCAAAGATTTTAATATACACTGACTTTTTTATTTCAAAATCTTTATTCTTTGCAGTTAGTTCAAATTTAGTATCAAAATCAACAGACTTAAAAATTGAACCTTTATTACTTACAATCCCAACATCATTATTTATGGATACTTCGTGAGCGTTATCAACAGTCCAGTTTAATTCAAAACTTTCTCCTTTTCTCAAAACAGTTTTATCGGACTTGAAAAAAACATCAATATTTCCGGAATAAAGATCAATTAAATTCGACTTGACAGATAAAATTTCAAAAAAAGAATTTTTTTCTCTAATCAAAGATTCATTGGAAATAAAATTTTTTGATTCAAGCTTAGAGATTAAATATGTTTTATCAAAAATTCCAAAAAAATCTTTGAGGTCAAATATTTTCTTATCATGAATAAAAAAAATTTCACCATTTAAATCAATTATTCTTTTTGCAAGATTTACCAATTTAATTGATTTTTTTTTATCAGGACTTATCACGACTAACTCCACGTTTACTCCTTCTTTTAACTTATTTAATAAAGGTTCCTCTAGCCTTAAAAATCCAAACTCATCAGTGTAGATTTGAATTAAATGTGATGTTCTTATTGCCTCTTTTTCTATTTCAGGATTAAAATCATGAGTGTGAAAATATCTAAACAATTTTATATTTTTTTTTATAAATTTAACACTCTAGATCAACTAATTAAATTTTATTTCAATTATTATGTCAAAGAATCCATTCATAGGATTGAGGCCTTACAAAACATCTGAAAATGAATCATTTCATGGGAGAGAAAAAGAAGTTGAAAGTATCCTTTCAATAATTCAAAAAAACAAACTAGTTTTTTTAACTGGTCCATCTGGTTCAGGTAAAACCTCAATTATTAACGCTGGAATAATCCCCAGATTAAGAAATGGATTTACCGGTCAATCAGGGTCTAGATGGTCAATCTGTAAATTTAGACCCGGTATTTCACCTGTAAGTAATTTATCTTTCTCCCTTTCAAATGGGGAACTTGTATTAGACAAAAAACCACAAACAAATGATTTTAGAAATTATCGTAATACAATTCTAGAAATTCAGGATCTAAGCATAGGAAAAATTTATAAGGATTCTGAGATTTCAAATAAAAAAAACCTTTTAATAATAATTGATCAACTTGAAGATCTGTTTATTTTTAAAAGTTTAGTCAAGAATGATGAATTATCTGAAGATGAACTCCTATTAAACATAGTTTCAAGAACTATAAGGTTATTTGATTGTTCTGTGTATTTTCTGATTAGTTTAAAAACTGAATTTTTAAAAACTTTAAGTTCATATACCAATATTCAACAAATTTTGACTAATTCTCAATACCCAATTCAGAATATTGGTGCTAATGGTATTCTAAAAATTGTAAACGAAACCTTTANAAGAGAAAATATCACTTTAGATAATTCACTTTTAGAGGAGATAATTAATAAGACTTCGAAAAATATTGGATTACTCCCAAATCTCCAGGTAATGTTCCAAAATTTCTTTGAGTTTTTTGAATCATCATCAACCATCACAATCGAAAATTCATCAAAAATTGGTGATATTGATAATGTGATAAATAAGAAACTTGATATTTTCTATGATAATCTGAGTGAAAACGATCAAATTTTTTATGAGTGTTTAATTAAATCTTTATTTAATATTGAAAATTCAGATATTTATTCTGACTTTAGATCAATAGAAGAAATACTTGATTGCACAGATAAAAGTCATAAATATTTCGATNATTTTTTTAANAAACTTAGAGATAATTTTCAAAATAAATTTATAATNATACCAAATTTAATTACAGGTATAAAATCAAATCATGAAGTNTANGAATTAAATGANATTCTNTANACAAATTATATACCATCTTACCCAAATAAATCGAAAAGGGAAAAAATTTGGTTAGATCAAGAAACAGATTCATTTAATGATTTTCAAGATTTTTATAAAATTTCAGAAAACAATAAACTTGGGAAAACTGGACTACTTAAATCTCCTGAACTTGACTTAGCAGTCAAATGGAAAAATAANAATTATCATTCAAAATCATGGTCTAGTAATTACTCATTGAATTATGATCAAACAATCGATTTCATAAATAAAAGTGAAGATTTCGATTTAAAACAAAAAAAATCAAAAGAGCTCGAATTAATTAAAAAAAGAAAAAGAAGAAGATTTACTCAAATAGTTCTAAGTTTATTTGGAACAATTGCATCTATAGCTTTCATTATTGCTTTAATAGAATATAATGAGGCAAATAAGTCTGAAAAAAGAGCATTCCAGGACAGACAAATAGCTGAAGAAGCTAGAGTTAAATCAGATAGTCTTGCAGAGGTTGCTAGTGAAAATGAGGAAAATGCATTAATAAATCTTGATAAAGCTAGAATTGCAGAAAAAAATGCTAAAAAAAGTGCTAAGGTTGCCAAAGTTGCCCAAGAAAAAGCGGAAATAAGTGCAATAAATGCTTTAAATGAAGCACAAAGAGCTAAAGACAGTGGTGAAGTAGCTCAACAAAAAAGAAAACTTGCAAGCCAAAAACAAAGGCAAGCNGAGTTGATGAGTGAATCCTCCGTTTTAGAGAAAGAATTTTATTCTCTTGGNCTTAGACTTGAAAANTTAATGAATCAAGAAAAAAATTCTGAAAACAATAGCCGTCAAATAGAAGTGATAAAAAATGGTCTCAACAAAGCAGCAAGATACGAACAAAATAATTTTGAACTTACTGAAAAAATTAAAGAGACCGCTTCATTATACGTTTTACTTCAAAAATCACTCGAAACTCTTGAAGGAAAAACTTCATATGGTCAAACTTCAATGTTAATTGGTAGGACATTCGACAAGTCTGGGACTAGAGCAATTAATATATATAACAAAAAATATATTGCATACGGAGGNGATAANGGAAANNTAAACTANATAGTNGATGGNGANCAAAATNTAATAAANATTNATAAAGAAAGAATTCGCTCTATTAAATTNAAAAATGANAATGAAATTTTAATTGGAACCTTTGAAGGAAAATTATTTATTCATAACATAAAGGAAAATAAATATGAAAAAAAATATGATTTTAATAATCCAGTAAGTAATTTATTTATTGATAAATCGAAAAACATAATAGTTATATGCGAAAAAGAATTAAATNTTTTGAACTCCTCTGGAAATGAATTAGAAAAACAAATTGATGTTAATGTCACAAGTGCCCATTACAATGATATTGATGACGAACTTTTCATAGCATCAAGTAATAAATTGTTCCGTCTAAAGAATGACCTCCAGGAAATTTTTATATNAAATTATCCAAAANAAAACNTAATNANAANTTCCTTACTTTTTTTTGANGACAACCTTGTGCTNGGAACCAAATCAGGAGAAATTTTATTTTTTAAAAAATTCGATGAAAACAACTATTCTTTTGAAGAGAAAATCGATCTTCATTACACCGAGATAACTAATTTGTTTTATGATAAACCAAATAAAATTTTATACTCATCAAGCTACGACAATCAGCTCCTAAAATACAATATTTTTCGAGGAGATAAATTGGATATACTAGATGGAAAAAATAACCACCTTTCACTCGAGGGTCATGAGAAATGGATTTGGGATATCGATGAATTTATTGATAATAATAAAAGGAGAAGGCTTCTAACAATTGATGAAAATGGAAATGTCATTTCTTGGTTTATGAATC
This sequence comes from Flavobacteriaceae bacterium, assembly GCA_002711185.1. Lineage (GTDB taxonomy): Bacteria > Bacteroidota > Bacteroidia > Flavobacteriales > Flavobacteriaceae > Marivariicella. Next base: position 5,882 of record PAHL01000058.1, on the reverse strand, counting down.
AAAAAGACCTAATAGAAAAGGTTGAATCTTTGCTTGCTGATAGCAGTCAAAATAAAATTTTAAAGTAAAATGGTAGTTGCAATTACCTGCAGAAATGACTTTAAAAACAAACTGGTTTTGAATATTATTTCTAAAAATTTAAAAAAAATTGTTGATAAGGATTTAAGAATAGATTTGATTTTGATTGGAAAAAAAAAATCACACTTTGATGAAATTATTTTCAAAAAAAAAGAGTGGACAAATCTAATTGAATTCGAATTCTCTAAAAAATCAATTCAACNCATTAGAAAGACTGATTATGACCATCTCATCGAAATTGGAGTTTCCTTTAAATCCTTATTAATTTCAGGCTTAATCAAGACTAAAAATAAAGTTTCACGCATATTATCATTGAAGAAATTAAGTCTTGAAGTATTTAAAAAAAGATCTGTATCAAACTACAAAAAAAATGCATCTCAAATTTTAAGAGAAATATTTGAAACCAAATTTGAGTATGATCTTAATCTTGATTTTAAGGTTGAAAACCAAAAAACTAATGAATTGATTTCATGGATTTTTCAAACGTCTTACCAACAAAAGTTTTCTGAGACAAAATTCATACTTTTCTACTATGATATTAAAAATAGTTCAATTGAGATTATTTCTGAGATAATTAAAATAGTTTATGATACCTTTAAAATGAAAATCATTTTAATAATTACATCTAAATCAAGAAAAATTGGATATCAGATATATGATAAGCTTGAAAATAAATATAAAATGATGGTTGTAAAAAACTTTATCGATTGTAAGGAAAGTGATCAGATATATTTATTCATCAAAAATTGTTCCTACTTTATCACAAATAATCAAGATTTAACAAAAATTTTTAAGGTGGCTTCTAATAAAGATTTCTACGAAATTAAGTCAGGGCCAAAGAAAAGTTTTCTAAATTTTTTTAACCGTTACAATACTAAAAATAATGTGAAAAATTTTGAAAATTTAATCTATGATTTAAGAAAAATCAATTCGTAAAAGTTTATTCAAAAATTCGTGAAAATGCTTTTTTTAAAGTTTCAATTCTTTGATCAAAATAGAATTTTAGATCCTTGAAATCTACAACTCCATCATTGTTTAAATCCAGCTTTTCTTTAATCATTCTAAAGTCCTCAGCGTCTATTGTTCCACTATTATCAATGTCTATAAATGTTATCATTAATGATAAAATCAATATACAACTACCAATAAGAGTAACCACAGAATATGTTTCATTTACAAATAATACACCCAAGACTATAGACACAATAATTTCGAAGTACCTAAAAGGAGCAACTTCTGCAGGATTTCCTATTTGAAAAGCTTTGGTTGAATATAACTGTCCTATATATCCCAAAATACCTAAAGACAGAACCTTGGGCATGACTTCTAACTGAAAAATATTTCCTTGCCAATAATAAATAGAAAAAATTCCACCAACAAAAGATGAAAAAAAGGAGAGATAAAATACAACAACAACAGGTGAATCATCAGTGCCTATTTTGGATACTAAAACCCAAGAGATAGATAAAAGAAAGGCAGATAAAAGCGCAATTGTAATTCCTAAAACGTTAATATTATATGAAAATGAGCATACTAACACTACTGAGAAAATAGCAAGAATAGAAGTGACTATATTAAGAGGGTTGAGCTGATTTTTTAAAATTATGATTGCTACAAAAATCGCAAAAACTGGAGTTAAATATTTAACTGAAACGGCAACTCCAATATCAAGTATTTCGATTGATTTGTAAAAAAGAAGAATCGAAATGAGACATATAATAGATCTTGTTACGAGCAATTTTTTTCTATTACCCAGCACACTTAGATTCTGTTTTTTAATTAGAAAAAAACTAATTATTACCATTGGCATAGACCTAAATAACAAAATCTGGTAAGGATTAAAGGTCCCTGATAATGATTTTACAACAAAGTTAATCAAGCTGAAAGCTAAAACAGAGATACACATGAATANAATAGCTTTTTTTGAGTTNCTCATCGCNAATAATTAAAAGTTGAAAATTAATTAATTTAAACTACATGTTTAGNTCNANAAATAAATTTTTATAAAAAAATTAAANCATCACCCAATATAGTAAGTGAATTGTTGAAAAACAGACGAAATATTAACATTTTACATATTAATTTTTTTTATTTCATTTTAATTTTTAAAAAATATCTAACTTANANTAATTACTNGAATTAATATGTTCAAATCTCANAGACNAAATCNAAATAATCAAAAAAAAGAACGAAAAAGTTCTAAATCCTTATCTAATATTAATTCTCAATCTGATGATACTTTAAAAGATTTTCAAAAAAGTGCAGATAAAAGTGAAAAAGTAATTCAATTGAAAAAAATTGATACTATGTCTAACTCAAAAAGTAATTCAACTTTTCAATTAAAGGGNACAAAAAAAATAACGGANGAACAACTAAGAGAGGCACAAAATTTTAATACAGCTGAGGANGGAACTATAATTAAAGGAGATNGGGATTCAGCTTCAACAGCTAGATATAAGGAAATCGAGAAAAATCATTCAGGAGAATTAGGAACAGCAACCTCTGGAGAGATGTACAGGGAACAAATGAATGAATTAATTAAAAATACTCAGTCAAATTTAGACCAAAGAAAGGCCAGACAAACTTCGGCACAAAANGANGTAGATAANAGAGATCTTATCTCTCGTAAAGTTCTAAAAGCAGCNACTCTTGGNTCTGCGAGTACNGTTGGATCACTTGGTGGNGCTGCNGCAGGTGCTGCGGCTGGTGCAGCTGCAGGTGGTTTCGGAGCTATACCGGGAGCTATAGCTGGAGGTGCANTNGGAGGTNCCNNTGCAAANGGATCTGCAAGTGCTGCATACCATGCCTCACAAAAAGGAACGGATTTAGTTGCATCTGGGCAAGAAAGATATCTTGCAGCTGCTGCATCACCATTTGCTAAACATGGTAGAGCATCAGTTGGTGATAANGANGTTAGAAAAGCTNNNACGAAAGATGCGATTATAGGAGGAGTTACTGGAGGGCTTGCTCCAGTTGCAGGAATAGCCGGGGATGCTGCAGCTGCAGGATTAGAAGGAGCTGGAGNTGCATTTGCTGATGCAGCTACAAGTGCATCCATTTCCTCGGTAGGTAAAGAANGTGCAAGTGCAGCAGTTGATAAGAGCAGGGGGAAAAAAGTTAATCTAGCTACCAGAGCTAAAAATACTCTTTTGGGTACAGGAATTAATACACTCATAGGTGGAGGTGATGAATCCGATGGTCTTTCATCCGATGATTCAGGTTATATAAAAGAGCTGAATGATTCAGATGAGTTAGCTTCCGATGCGGCTTACCAAGGGTCTGGAGAAACTATAGGAGATACTTTTGAAAAGAGCGATCCTGCACGTATTCAACCGGTAATAAATAAANAAATTGATGGTGAAAATTCTNNTAGTGATCCCGAGGATTTCGGTTTTGATGAGGTTTATGGAGGGCCNTCAGACGATATTCAAATGCAAAATAATCCAAACCCTTCTGCCGAAATGGNAAAAAATATGAGTGAAAGAAATGAAAGTGAAGCACAAGCGAGCCTACCTAACAGTAGTTTTTATGGTGCGGCAATGGCCAGATTAAAAACAAAAAAGTATGCAGATCACATAAGACAAAAAGTAAGTGAAAGAAAAAAAGTGGAAAAAGAAGAAGAAGAATAGTTGATACAGATTNAAANTCTTAAATATTCATCCATGAATAATAACTCTAATTNAAACCAAACNAATGANCACTTNTAAAGGAAAATCTAAAAGACAAAATNAGGCANACAAAACCTTNAAAAAAGAAAACAACTTTGGTGCAAAAGAAGTATTTNATTCNAGATTGGGTGTTCTTCAAAAAAAAGCAGATAATAGTNCTANAGTAAAAGAATTAGAATCTACTCAAAAAAATGCAAATCATAAAAACAATACTGGCATTCCNGATGACTTAAAATTAGGTATGGAAAATTTGACTGGAATTTCACTAAATGATGTNNGGGTTCACANAAACTCAAATGAACCCTCTAATTTTAGTGCACTTGCATATGCTAAAGGNTCTAACATTCACCTNGGTCCTGGTCAAGAAAAACATNTACCTCACGAGTTGGGACATATAGTTCAACAAAAACAGGGAAGAGTAAAACCAACAATGCAAGTAAATGAAGATATTAAGATCAATGATGATAATAATCTGGAAAAAGATGCTGATAANCTGGGAGACAAAGCTTTNCAAACATCAATTAACGAAAACTCACAAAATTTATCTGAAGGATCGAAAAANAATAATGTCATTCAAAGACTTGGAGATGAAGATATGCTAAGACAACAAATGGCTATAAGAAGAAGAGCAATTAGTGGCGAGGATAANGAAACAGATGATAATCCATATTTAATAAGAGATACTGAATCTGGACAAAATACCCCTGGGAAGCTTGCCGACAGACAAACACCAGAAGGGGGAATGGGTATGTCTCAATTATCGCAAACATTAGGAGAACAGTTAACAAAATCAAAAACTGAGGCACAAATAAAAAAAAGAGATCAATTTGACGAATTTGCTTTCAAACAGTCAAAATATGCAGATACTAGTAAGCCTGGAAAGAAAAACACTAGATGGAATCGATTTATGAATTTTGGAAAATCAATCGGAAGAGGAATAGGTAACTTAAAAGAGATGGCGAAAGGTTCATGGTTGGCCAGAAAATTTGGGTTTTCTGGACTAAACAAAAATGAACGTGATGCTGCTAATGCAAGAGATAAAGATATATCCAGAGGGCAAAGAGTTGTAGACTCATATAATAAAGAAGGAGGAAAGTGGGCCAATAAAGCAGACAAAGCATCAATAGGAACATCAGTCGGAGCTTTTTTNGCAGGNAAATCACCCGTTGGTGGAAAAATTGCCAAGAATGCTGTAAAATCCGCNGGAGCTTTNAAAGANTCGGAATATCAAAGTAATGTGGCAAGTGCNTATAATGAAGATAAAGGTGATGCAATAGTTAATATTGGCTCTCAAGCAAAAGGAGAAAGCTTTGCCACAAAATCTGAACAATCAAAAATGAAAGGACAAAAATTTGCAACAAAAGCCGCAGGTGCTGCTGTTGATGAGCTAAATCCATTTGATAAAGTAAATCACGCACTTCAGGAACTAACTGGTGATACACTTTCATTACCAAGTGCAGAGTCTGCAGCAGGAGCAGCATATGACTTCGCAAATCGTAAAAAAACAAAAGAATTGTCAGAGAGACAATCTGGGGAAAGTGCTAATCAAGCACGAGCATTTTCCGTTCAAAATACTGGATATATTAACCAAAAAGGATTTGATGAACACCAACAAAAAAATGCNGGTTTAATGTCTGAACTAAAATCAAAATTTTCTGGNGATGNTAAACCAAATCTTAAAAGTGTTGATACTAGCGNGTCNTCAAAAGGAAAGACTGGTATGTATGGAAGTGAACTTGACTTTCTTACCAAAAATCCTAAGGCGAAAGCAATGATTGAAGCNGCACAAAAAAAGGGGCCAGCTGAAGTTAATGGTGATGATGAAGACGATTGGGATTGAAATAATTCGGATATAGACTAAAATGTCTAACCCAGGCAGAATAATATTTCCCTTTTTTATTTTACTTTTAATATTATATTTGCCAAGTTAATTGACATTCTGAAATGAACTACATTTACTAATACTTTGATTTATTTTGTAATTATTCGCGTTAAATCAAAATATTTTTAAGTGAATACTTTTGGAAGTAAAATAAATAGTTCAAATTCCTCCTTAGCTCAGTTGGTTAGAGCATCTGACTGTTAATCAGAGGGTCCAAGGTTCGAGTCCTTGAGGGGGAGCTAGCCTAACCGCTA
>PAHL01000057.1 GCA_002711185.1 Flavobacteriaceae bacterium | reverse complement strand
TAAAAGGAGGACTTTCTGCTGGAAGAGTTCAATCAGTTGCGGTAAGGTTAATTGTTGAGAAGGAGAGATTAATTCAAAATTTTGTCCCTAAGGAATCGTATAGAACAAATGCAATTTTTGATACAAATAAGAAAGAATCTTTTAGAGCGCAACTAAACAAGTCTTTTGAAAACAGAAAAAGTGCATATGAATTTTTGAAAAAAAATATTAACTCTTCTTATTTTATTGAAAGTGTTGAAAAAAAACCTTCTAAAAAATCTCCAACAGCTCCTTTTACCACATCAACACTTCAGCAAGAGGCGTCAAGAAAATTATATTTTTCGGTAAGTAAAACTATGACATTAGCCCAAAGACTATATGAGTCTGGTCTTATCACATACATGAGAACAGATAGTGTAAATTTATCGAANGAGGCTAAAGATTCTGCAAAGGAGCAAATTGAAAAACTTTATGGTATTGAATTTGCACAACAAAGAAATTATAAATCTAAAAATAAATCTGCTCAAGAGGCCCATGAGGCAATTAGGCCAACTGATATGTCAAAAATTAATATATCAGCTGATAANGATCAAACTCGTTTATATCAATTGATTTGGAAAAGAACTATGTCTTCTCAAATGACCGATGCTAAATTAGAAAGAACCCAATTTAAAATTAAATCATCAAGTTTTACTGAGTTTTTCACAGCAACAGGAGAAATAATTATTTTTGAAGGATTTTTGAAGGTTTACGCTGAAGGAACAGATGAAGAGACTTATGAAAATCGAGGAATTTTACCTTCAATTAAGAACAAAGAACAACTTTTCATTAAAGATTTAAAATCTATTCAAAAATTCTCAAAACCAACATCAAGGTATAGTGAAGCAGCTCTGGTAAAAAAACTCGAAGAGCTCGGAATAGGTAGGCCCTCAACTTATGCCCCAACAATTTCAACAATCCAAAATAGGGGTTATGTGAAAAAAGGAGATGATGAAGGAAATGAGAGAAAATACATTAGCCTAAGCTTATTGAATGACCAAGTAAATGAAAAGAATTTGGTTGAAAAAGTAGGTTCTAATAAAGGTAAAATAGTTCCCACTGACATAGGTTCAATTGTTAACGATTTTTTGGTTAGTAATTTTAAAAANATTTTAGATTATAATTTTACTGCAGAAGTTGAACAAAGCTTTGATAGAATAGCTGATGGAAATCAACAATGGAAAAAAATGTTAAAAAACTTTTACTCTGATTTTAACAATACTGTTGACCATGTAAAAGAAAATGCTCAACGAGAATCGGGAGAAAGAATTTTAGGAGACCATCCAGATAGTGGAAGAATAGTAAAGGTTAGGCTTGGAAAATATGGACCATTGGCTCAAATTGGAAATATGGATGATGATGAAAAACCTCAGTACGCAAGTCTTAATCCTGATCAAAAACTAGAAAATATTNCTTTAGATGAGGTNTTANGTTTATTTAAACTCCCCAAAAATCTTGGCGAATATGAAGGTGAAACTATNACAGTGAATAATGGGAGATACGGCCCTTATATTAAATATGGAAAAANCTTTGTTTCCCTGGCTAAGGGTATGATTCCNTCGGAGGTTGATTATGATTCAGCTTTGGTTTTGATTGAGGAAAAGAACAGATCTAATGCACCAATATATAATTATGAGGGAATGCCTGTAACTAAGGGCAAGGGGCGTTTTGGCCCTTTTATTAAGTGGAATGACTTATTTATTAATGTAAATAAAAGTTACGACCATGATAATCTCAATGAATCAGATATTAAGGAGTTGATAATTCATAAATTGAAAAAAGAAAAGGAAAAGATAATTTCCAATTGGGAAACNGATGGAATTAGAATAGAAAAAGCCAGATGGGGTAGGTCAAATATAATTAAAGGAAAAATAAAAATTGAGCTTCCTAAGACAATAAATGCATCCAAAATAACTCTTCAAGAAGCTAAAGATCAAATAGCTTNATTTTCAAAAAAGAAAAAAAAATCTAAATAAATAAGTGATGAGTTTAGATGTTTTAAATCCGATTTCAATGACATCTTTAAATAATTTAGATTTATATCCAGACCAGGTTATAGGAAAAAATATTAAGGTTCATACTGAAGATAATGGGATTCCTGATCTTGATGGTGTAAAAGTTGCTTTTATTGGTTTAACTGAAAATAGAAATGCTTTTTTTCCAACATCAAATTATGATTTGGATTCTTTTCGCAAAAGCTTTTACAAGCTTTATCCAGGAAAGTGGGGGTTTGATATCGCGGATCTTGGTAATTTACCAGATGGAGAGACAGTTACTGATACTTATTTTGCTTTAACTGAAATATGTAATGAATTACAAAAAATAAATATAGTTGCTGTTTTAGTAGGTGGAAGCCACGATATGATTTACTCTGTATACAAATCATATTCTAATAATAAAGTTCTTGCAAATATTTTATCAATTGATAATCAATTTGATTTTTCTCAGGATGAAGAACTAATATCTGGTCGGTCATATATGAGNAGAATAATAATGGAGNACCCGAATTTTCTTCATAATTATACTAATNTAGGNTATCAAAGTTTTTTTATTGCTCAACAAGAATTAGACTTAATGGATAAGCTTTTTTTTGAATCTGTTAGGTTAGGAAAAATTTTAGACGACGTGACTATAAGTGAACCATATTTAAGAGATGCAAATATTGTAGGTGTTGACATGAAATCTTTGTCGTCTATTGCAACGGGAAATACTAGTTATATAAACCCTAACGGAATTGACTCTAGAACCATTTGTTCCCTATCTCGATACGCAGGAATAAGTGACAAGGTCTCTTCATTTGGATTGTTTGAATTGCCTAGCACAAATATTTTTCATAATTTACTGGCGCAAATAGTTTGGTATTTTATTGAAGGTGTTTCTTGTAGGTTTAATGAGGATCCAATTTTAATAAAAGATGGATTTGTAAAGTATATTGTAACTTTGTCTGATAGGGAGCTAGTTTTTTACAAAAGTAATATCAGTAAAAGATGGTGGCTTGAGATAAAAAATGAAAATTATATAGATAATAAATTAAAAAGATCAACGTTATTACCTTGCACAAAGGCAGATTATACTGCTGCTTGCAACGATATATTGCCTGAAAGGTGGTTAAAAGCTTCTAAAAGGTGATGAAATTTTAAAAAAAAATTGCCAGTATTGCTGGTTCTTTGCTATGAAATAATAATTTTGCAAAGAAATAAACAATAAAGAGCTTATAAAGCTTATGAAAAAAATTGTTTTAGTTATAATATTATTACTCACAATTGTTAGCTGTGGAAAGCGAAATAAAGGTGAGTTAATTGGTGTAAAGCAAAAAAAATGGTTTCCTGAAAAGCCATTTGGAATGACCCTAATAGAAGGGGGCTCATATATAATGGGTAAGTCTGATGAAGATGTTGCCCAACTCCAAAATGCTCAAGCNAGAACTGTAACTGTTCCGTCNTTTTACATGGATGAAACTGAAATAACTAACAGTGAATATAGACANTTTATAAANTGGGTAAAGGATTCAGTTGCACTCTCATTAATGGCAAGAAAAGCTGCTGAAGAAGAATTAACTCCAGATAATAAAGATGGTATNGGCAGATGGGCATTTCAAGATGCTGATACTTCCAAATTATCTGAGTTCCAAAAATACATGCGCGAAAATTATTATGATTTAAANGAAGACCCTTATGCTGGNCGCCCTATAAATTGGGATGAAGATATTGAATGGGGAACTGAAGACTACCCAGACCAATTATACGCCGAGGTAATGGATTCAATTTATTTACCTCCTGAGTATTGGTATGATGGGGAAATGAAAATTGACGTTCAAAAATTAGTATATTCTTATGTTACATTTGATGCTGAAGCAGCAGCAAGAGAAACAAAAAAAAGAAGAACAAAATATTTACCTGATTCAATTCACAGATCATTTATCGATACTCTTAATATTCCAATTTATCCTGATACCACAGTATGGATAAAAGATTTTATGTATTCATACAATGAACCAATGCACAATGATTATTTTTCTCACCCTGCTTTTCAAGACTATCCAGTTGTTGGAGTTAGTTGGGAACAAGCGATGGCATTTTGTAGTTGGAGGACTCATTATAAAAATAATTATCAAAGATCAAAAGGAAAACCAACTGTCAATAAGTTTAGGCTTCCAAGTGAAGCAGAGTGGGAGTATGCTGCTCGGGGAGGAATCCCATCAGGGACTTATCCTTGGGGAGGACCATATTTGATGAATGATAGGGGATGTTTCTTGGCGAATTTTAAACCATTAAGAGGAGATTATGCTGTTGACCAAGCAGTTTATACAGTAGAAGCCAAATCTTATCTTCCAAATGATTTCAATCTTTACAACATGGCAGGAAATGTCTCAGAATGGACTAACTCATCATACGACACTGGTGCCTATGAGTATGTATCTAGTTTAAATCCTAATATGTCATTAGATCAAGAAAATAGAAAAGTTGTGAGGGGTGGGTCATGGAAAGATGTTGCATACTTTTTAAGAGTAAGCTCAAGAGATTTTGAATATGCCGACACNTCAAGAAGTTATATAGGTTTTAGAACAGTTCAAGATTATCTAGGGACACCAAAGGTTAAAATAAGATAAATTAGTATATTTAAGTAATAACAAATAAATAAATATTTAAAATGGATGATAAAGCATTAAATAAAAGATTAAGAAGCAAAGTAGCAATGCACATGCTATTTGGTCTCGGAGGTGCAGTTGTAATTATAGGTGCACTTTTTAAAATTCTTCACCTTGAAATAGGTCCAATTACTGGAGGTTTAGTTTTAGGTATAGGCCTTGGAACAGAAGCCCTTATCTTCACTGTTTCAGCATTAAATACAGGAGAAATTAAAGAGGAACATGATGATTTTGTTAAAAAAGCAAAAGGAGGAGGAGCTAAGTCCCCAGGCGGATCAGGAAATGAAGGTCTTTCTTCAAAAATTGATGCAATAATGAAAGAAGCTAAATTAGATGTAGGTCTTATGAATAATCTTACTTCTAGCATCAAAAAATTAGAATCATCTGCCAAAGCATTGGAACCCGCTTCAACTGCAATTTCAGCGTCTTCTCAATACTCTGAACAATTAGATAAAGCAGCATCTCAATTAGATGAATTAAATAAATTGTATGCTTCACAAGTGAAGGCCACTCAATCAAGATCCGACTTGAGAGATAAAATGCAAGCTGATGTTGATCAGCTCAAACAACAAATGGAATCCCTTTCTGCAAATTTAGCATCACTTAATGATGTATATGGAGGAATGCTTTCTGCAATGAAAAAATAAACATATAAATCTAAAATTTAAAATATAGATAATGGCAGGAGCAAAAGAAACACCCAGGCAGAAATTAATTAGTTTAATGTATTTAGTATTTATCACCATGCTTGCATTAAATGTAAGTAAGGAGGTTTTGGATGGATTTGGTCAGATGTTTAAAAAAATTCAATCAGCTAATGTACGTTTAGACCAAAGTAATGATGTTTATTATGAGAAAATCGCTGTTAATGCTGAAGAAAAAGAAGGAAAATGGATAGGACATAATAGAACAGCAAACGAGATTAAAGAAGAATCTAAAGAGTTTTCTGATAAAATTGAAGATATCAAAAATAGAATTACTGAAGCTCAAAGAGAAAAAGATCCTGAACTTGAAAAGTATGCTGAAATGGATAAAGGTGAAGCACTGGATCTAATCTTTTTTGATTCCAGTGGCGTTTCTGAAGAGGGAGAAGCATTTATTGAAATGATGATTAATTACAGGGGGCATGTTATCCAAGTTTTTGGAAGTCAATACCCAGAATATATAGGATTAGTAGAAGAAAGATTTTTCTCAGGTGATTTTGAAAATAATGTTGCTAATAGTGACGGTACAACCCAGCCTTGGCTTGCAGCAAATTATGAAGGTTTCCCGCTAGTATCATCATTAGCAAAGCTAACGATGATGCAAGGAGATATAAAGGCAACAGAACATGACGTTCTACAAACACTTCTAGGTAAGGAGTTGGAATTAGAGTCAGGGGTAAATGAATCAAATTATATAACTCTCCTAAAGACGGAAAAAGGCGCCTATTATCAGGGTGAAACATTCGATGGTAGTGTTATTCTAGGGAGAAAAGGTGGTGCTCAAAATCCAAATTCAGTAAATCTTACCATAGATGGTCAACTATTAGAAGAAGATGACTACGAATTAATTCCTGGTGGAGTTAAACTTAATGTAACTACTGGATCACCTGGAGATCACGAAATTATTGGTGATCTGGTGTTTTTAAATGAAGGAATAGAATCAAAAATACCTGTTAATCAATCTTTTCCAGTTATTGCTAAGCCTAATTCAGCAGTTATATCAGCAGATAAAATGAATGTAGTCTACAGAGGTGTTGATAATCCAATGACTATTTCTATTCCTGGAATAGCAAATAATAAAGTTTCTGCTTCAGCTCCGGGGCTCAAAAAACTTAAAGGATCTAAGTATGTTATGACTCCAGGGAAGGGGAGAGAGGTCAATATAAGAGCAAGTGCTACGTTACCAGATGGTAAAAAAATAGCTACATCTACAAAATTCCGTGTTAAAGATATTCCTGCTCCAGTTGGTACAGTAAGAGGTTTAGATGGTATTGTAACTCTTAATAAGGCTGATCTTGGAGTTTCAACAATAGGCGGAAAGCTTAAGGATTTTGATTTTGATATACAACTTCAAACTTTAAGTTTTAAATTTAAGGTACCAGGAAAACCCACAATAACAGTTCAGGGAAGTAAACTNGACAATAAGGCAAAAACNGCNTTAAGAGCNGCAAAAAGAGGNCAAAGTGTTCAGGTTTTTGATGTTAAGGTAAGAAATCCAAAGAGTCCTAAATANATATTTAAACAAGTNGCACCAGTAATAATTAATATAGGAGGATAAGTAATGAATTTTATTAAATCATTTATAGTATTAGTTTTTTTGTTTATTAATTTAAATGCTATAGCTCAAGCTAATCTTCTAAATGCTGTTATACCTCAAGAAATTGGTCAATTAAATGATCAACAACTAGCTACAAGCGATAATGAACCNTTAGCNTATGGNTATGTTGATGANAGAGATGTTATGTGGTCNAANACTGTTTGGGAAAANATTGATTTGGATGAGAGNATTAATTTTCCNTATTATTACCCAGTTGAAAATGTNAGCCCCCACAGAAAGCCATTNTTTGATGTTTTGACTGAAAANATTATCAATGGNAANATAANNGAAGTTTATACCTCTCCNTACTTTACTGATAAGATGACAATTCAAGATGTACAAGATGGATTNTTTGCTCAAGTAATGACTGATCTNGGAGTTGAAAAGGCAAATAATGGNGAACCACTCACNGACGAAGATTATTTGACAACTAATTTAACATCATTTGANATAGAACAATATTGGATTAAGGGAACATGGTATTTTGANAANCGNCTTGGTGAAATGAAATATCGTTTATTAGGAATTGCTCCTGTAGCCCCAGATGTAAATTTCATAAGACAGTATTCAGAAGAAAAAACTCCTAAAGAAGATCAAGACTTATCTCCTCTTTTTTGGGTCTGGTTCCCATCAGCTAGAGAATCTTTAAATAAATATGAAATTTTCAATTCTAAAAACGCTTCTCAACCAATCACATTTGATTTGATGTTAAACGCACGTCGTTTTAATTCGATAATTTTCAAAGAAGAAAACCCATACAATGACAGGGAGGTTAAAGATTATATATATAAAGATGCACTTAGNCAAATACTTGAATCGGAAAGAATCAAAAATAAAATTCGAGATTACGAACAAGATATGTGGAACAACTAGTTATTAGACTTACAATTAATGCCTCCATAGTGAGGCTTTTTTTTTGAAAAAAAATTATAATTAATGTTAAGTGCTCAAAATATAAGTGTTTCTTTNGGAGGTTTTAACCTTTTTGATAATCTAAATTTNAGNTTAGGTAGTGGNGANAGGGTTGCATTAATTGGAAAAAATGGAGCAGGTAAGTCAACTTTACTAAAACTACTTTCACAAGAACAACATCCTTCTAAAGGATCTTTTTCGATAGAAAAAGATTGTAAAATCGGATATCTACCCCAAGATATAGAATTTGAAAATACAGTCAATTTAATTGANGAAACATANAAAGCTTTCAANGAGATTTTAGAAANAGAAAAAAGACAAGAATNTATTAATAATCAACTTGANATAAGAACTGATTATGAAAGNGACGANTATTTAAATTTAATTCAAGAATTAACTGAATTGACAACTGAATATGAGTTGTTAGGTGGCTATAAATATAAATCAAAGACAGAAAGAATATTATTAGGATTGGGTTTTGATAGAAATGATTTTAATAAACCAACTAAAAATTTTTCAGGAGGTTGGAGAATGAGAATAGAACTTGCTAAACTATTACTTAGAAATAATGATATTTTATTATTAGATGAGCCCACAAATCATCTAGATATTCATTCAATAATATGGTTAGAGCAATTTTTAGTTAAGTTTAGAGGGGCTGTTTTGTTAGTATCCCATGATAGAGTTTTTTTAGACAACATAACTAATAGAACAATTGAGATTATTCAAAAAAAAATATTTGATTTTAAAAAATCATATTCAGAATATATTAAGTTAAGACGGGAGTTAATTGAACAACAAAAATTAGCAAAAAAAAATCAAGATAAACATATACAAAACACTGAAAAATTAATAGATAGATTCAGGGCTAAAGCTTCAAAAGCTAGTATGGCGCAATCACTTATAAAAAAACTTAATAAGATTGAAAGAATTGAAATAGATCAAGAGGAAAATAAAACAATGAAGCTCAATTTCCCATTAAGTAAACAGCCAGGAAAAGTAATATTAGAGACCAAAGGGGTATCTAAACAATATGGAGACAATTTAGTTTTTAATCAAGTTGATATATTACTTGAGCGTGGCAGTAAGATAGCTTTCGTTGGTCAAAATGGACAAGGTAAATCAACGCTCGCCAAGATAATAGTTGGAGAGATAAAATATCAGGGTCAAGTTAGTTTAGGTCACAACGTAGAAATAGGATATTTTGCTCAAAATCAATCTGAATATCTTGATGGAAAACTAACTATTTTACAAACAGTAGAGGAGGCAGCTACTGAAAATAACAGATCCTCAGTTCGAGATATTTTAGGGGCTTTTCTTTTTAAAGGAGATGATGTTGATAAAAAGGTAAGTGTTTTGTCTGGAGGCGAAAGAAATAGATTGGCATTATGCAAGCTTCTTTTACAACCGTTTAATTTTCTTGTAATGGATGAACCCACAAATCACCTTGATATTCTATCAAAAGATGTTCTTAAAAAAGCTCTAAAAAAATTTCAAGGTAGTTTAATTTTAGTTTCTCATGACAGGGATTTTTTAGATGAGCTTTGCACAAAGGTCATTGAGTTTAAGAATCAAAGAGTAAAGATTCATTTAGGGGGAGTAAATTCCTATTTAGAAGAAAATAAAGTATTGTCTTTTAATGAGATAGATAAAAAATCAGAATCAATTAAATCTTCATTAAAACTAAATAAAAAGAACGATTATATTAATAAAAAGAATAAAGGTAGCATCGAAAGAAAAATAAAAAAACTGGAAAATAAAATTGATAAACTTGAAAAATTAATCAAAGCCATTGATATAGAATTAGAAATTAATTATGAAAAAACTATTAAAACTGAAAATTTTTTTGAAAACTACAATTACAAAAAAAAACAGCTTAAAGATTTTATTGATCAATGGGAATCCGAGCAAAATAAATTAAATAATATTTAATGGTAATAGAGCATTTTTTTCAATGCCCAAAATGTTGGCAAGAAATATCAGTTTTAATCGATACATCTATAAATCATGATGAATACATTGAAGACTGTGAAGTTTGTTGTAACCCAATGATAATTGGTTTTTCATATAAGAATGGGTTTTTAGAATCATTTCACTCAGAATCAATTGAACAATAATAAATTAAAATTAATTATTTCAGACTATTAATATATCTCTCGGCATCTAAGGCTGCCATACATCCTGTACCTGCTGCAGTAACTGCTTGTCTATATTCTTTGTCTTGAACATCACCCGAAGCAAAGACTCCAGGTTTATTAGTTTTTGTTGTTTTTCCTTTTGTGATAATATATCCACCATCATCCATTTCTAGTTGTTTTAGAAAAATTTCAGTATTTGGTTTGTGGCCAATAGCAATAAAAAGACCAGTTATTTTTATTTCTTCTTTCCCCCCAGTTTTATTATTTATAATTCTTAAACCCTCAACTACTTGATCTCCTAATACCTCATCTACTTCAGAAAAGTATCTTAAATCAATATTTTTTGTATTTGTAACTCTATGTTGCATTGCTTTAGAGGCTCTCATCTCTCCCTTTCTAACCAACATAGTTACTTTGTTACAAATGTTTGCTAAATAAGTTGCTTCTTCAGCTGCAGTATCTCCACCTCCAATAATTGCCACATCCTGATCTTTATAAAAAAAACCATCACATACTGCACATGCTGAAACTCCACCACCACGAAGCCTTTGTTCACTCTCAATTCCTAAATATTTAGCAGTTGCACCAGTACTTATTATGACAGTTTTAGCCTTTAGTTCTGTCTTTTCATCCACCCATACCCTATGAACACCTCCCTCTTCAGTTGAAAAATCTACTTTACTTACATAACCAGTTCTAACCTCTGTTCCAAACCTTTCGGCTTGTTTTTGAAGATCAACCATCATGGCTGGACCATCAACTCCATCAGGGTAGCCTGGAAAATTATCTACCTCTGTAGTTGTAGTTAGTTGACCCCCTGGTTCCATTCCAACATACATAATAGGTTTTAAATCTGCTCTTGCAGCGTAAATTGCAGCAGTATATCCGGCAGGTCCACTACCTATTATAAGTGTTTTTATAATCTTCATATGTTTCTATTATAATTCAAATTTATGATTTATAGATCAAGATATTTAGACTTTGTAATAAGTATTTGGTTTCTGTTAATAAATTTTATTTTTGTCAAATGACAAAAACATTAATTATTAGTTTATTTTTTTTATTTCAAAATTTGATTTACACACAAGACACAATTAGTTTGATAGATAAAGATCAAATTAGATCAGTATTAAAAAAACAAGAAACGGATTGGAATAAGGGAGACATTGATAGTTTTATGAAAGGATATCTCAATTCAAATGATTTAGTTTTTAATGGCTCAAAGGGACCTTTTTACGGATTCAAATCAGTTAAAGAAAGATATAAAAATACATACCCTACTAAAAATGAAATGGGGAAATTAAAGTTTGAAATTTTAAAAATATCTGGAATAACAAAATACGTAGCGTATTTAGTTGGAAAATATATTTTGATTTATCCAGAGAACAAGGATTCTGGTTTTTTCACCTTAACATTCGTTAAATTAAATAATGAATGGTTAATTTTAAGTGATCACACCTCAAAAAGTAATAATTATAAATGATTTCAATTAAACGAATTTCAGGTCTTATATTTGGACCATTATTATTCATTTTAATACAATTTATCTCCATTAATGATCTTAGTACTGAGGGAAAATATGTTTTAGGAACAGCAAGTTGGATGGCAATTTGGTGGGTTTTAGAGGTTGTTGACATTGCCGTCACATCGCTTTTACCAATTGTTATTTTTCCACTTACGGGGACTCTAAGTATATCTGAGACAACATCACAATATGGACACAATCTCGTTTTTCTTTATTTGGCAGGCTTTATAATTGCTATAGCTATTGAAAGATGGGGTTTACATAAACGAATAGCTTTAAATATAATTTCTTTTATGGGTACAAAAATTAATTTTATTATTCTAGGTTTCATGATATCAACCTCCTTTTTATCTATGTTCATATCAAACACGGCAACCACAGTTATGATGCTTCCAATTGCTCTTGCGATAATTACCCAATTAGATAATAAATCAAATGAATCAAGAAATAATAATCAAAACTTTTCTAAGTCACTTTTATTATCAATTGCTTATAGTGCTTCAATTGGGGGAATTGCAACTTTATTTGGGACCCCACCAAATATGGTTCTTAGAGGAGTTGTAGAATCTAATTTTGGATACACAATAACTTTTATGGATTGGTTTGTTATAGGCTTTCCAATTTCAATAACATTACTTTTTTTATGTTGGATATATATTACAAAAATTTCAAATAATTATTTTATAGATGAATTTCCTTTAGGAAAAGATCAGATTATAAAATTAAAATCTGAATTGGGAAGAATTTCAGCTGAGGAAAAAAGAGTAGGGGTAATTTTCTTTTTGACTGCGTTATGTTGGATAACACGATCACAAATAGAAAAATTTTTACCTGGAATCGATGATACTATAATCGGAATAATTTTTGGAATCTTGTTATTCGTAATTCCTGTGAAGAGTAATAAAAGATCTTTATTAATATGGAAAGAGGCAGTAAAATTACCGTGGGGTGTTATAATACTATTTGGCGGTGGAATGGCTTTAGCAAAAGGTTTTGTTGATTCTGGATTATCTATATGGTTTGGGAATAATTTAACATCATTAAATGGACTCCCTATGATATTATTGATTCTATCTATTGTTACAAGTGTTAACTTTTTGACTGAGATGACATCAAATCTTGCAACTACTGCAATGCTTTTACCAGTTCTTGCAGCAATTGGTCTAGAGATGAATATTGATCCATTGATATTGATGATTAGTGCAACTATGGCGGCTTCATGTGCTTTTATGTTACCAGTAGCTACTCCACCTAATGCAATTGTTTTTGGGGCTGGTTATCTTAGAATTCCAGATATGATAAAAAAAGGTTTTTGGCTAAATATTATATCTATAATTTTAATTTCTATTATGGTATACTATTTTGTGCCCATATTATTAAAATTTTAATTTTTTAAAAAATTATTCTACCAGGATTTAAAATATTTTTTGGATCAAATAGTTTCTTAAGATTTTTCATAAGTTGAATCTCTTCTTCCGATCTACTTGTTTTAAGATACCCCTTTTTATGGAGTCCTATGCCA
>PAHL01000056.1 GCA_002711185.1 Flavobacteriaceae bacterium | reverse complement strand
TTACTTCTGCAGCAGTAATTTTCACAAGATCAAATTTTAATTTAAGTTACTTTTTAGTTTTTTTTGATGAAGATTTAGTTTTTTCTTTCGTTTTGGTAATCTTTTTTTCTTTTACTTTAGTTTTAGGGATTTCTTTTACCTCAGCATTTTTTAACTCAGTCTCTTTTACCTCAGCATTTTTTACCTCAGTCTCTTTTACCTCAGTCTCTTTTACCTCAGCCTCTTTTACCTCAACCTCTTTTGCTTCAACCTTTTTTTCCTCAGCCTCTTTTATCTCAGTCTCTTTTGCTTCAGCTTCTTTTTCAAGTTTTCTCTCAGATAAGCCTTCGGAGATGGCATTCGTAACTAGACTAATTACTTTATCAATCGATTTTGAGGCATCGTCATTAGATGGTATCACAAAATCAACTTTTCTTGGATCAGAATTTGTATCAACCATTGCAAATATGGGAATATTTAACTTTTGAGCCTCTTTGACAGCAATATTTTCTCTTTTAATATCTACTACAAAAATAGCACCAGGTAGTCTGGTCATATCAGTTATTGATCCTAAATTTTTCTCGAGCTTAGAGCGCATTCTATCAACTTGTAATTTTTCTTTTTTAGAGAGTGTTTCAAAAGTCCCGTCTTTTTTCATACGATCAATGGAGCCCATTTTTTTTACAGCTTTTCTAATTGTAATAAAGTTTGTTAACATCCCACCNGGCCATCTTTCAGTTATGTATGGCATATTAATTTTCTTAGAATNTTCAGCAACTATGTCTTTTGCTTGCTTTTTTGTAGCAACAAATAGAATTTTTCTNCCTGACAAAGCTATTTTTTTAAGTGCTTGTTGAGCTTCACTAATTTTTGCGGCTGTTTTGTAGAGATTAAGAATATGTATTCCGTTTCTCTCCATATAGATATATGGAGCCATATTNGGGTTCCATTTCCTCGTCAAATGGCCAAAATGGACTCCCGCATTTAATAATTCTTTTACTTCTGTCTGTGTCATATTATTTAGTTTACTTTCTTTTTAGTAGTAGCAATAGAAGTNACTTCTATTTAGATGCTAAACTAATATCCGCATTAACGGTTAGACATTTGTGATTAATATTTTTNGATTAAATATTCTCAAATTGATTCTATTAACGTTTNGAGAATTGGAATTTTTTTCTAGCTTTTTTCTGCCCNAACTTTTTTCTTTCAACCATTCTTGGATCACGTGTCAAAAGACCCTCTGGCTTTAATAACNAACGATTTTCAGCATCAATTTTACACAAAGCCCTNGAAATAGCTANTCGAATAGCTTCAGCTTGACCTGTGACACCCCCNCCTTTCACTGTTANTTTTAGGTCGAACGAATCTTTTAACTCAGTCAATGAAAATGGNTGAATTATCTTATATTGAAGTGTTGCNGTAGTAAAATAATCTGTATATTTTTTTTTATTAACCGTAACGTTTCCTTTTCCTTTTGAAATAAAAACTCGAGCAACCGATGTTTTACGTCGGCCAATGGTGTGAATTACTTCCATTATAATANGTCTTTTAAATTAATTGTTGTTGGATTCTGTGAGTCATGTTCGTGATTATTTCCTGAGTAGACTCTCAAATTTCTGAATAGTTCAGCNCCCAATTTGTTTTTTGGAAGCATACCTTTAATTGCCTTCTCAATTAATTTGGTATTATTTTTTTTATGAATTTGATCTGCAGAAAGACTCTTTTGTCCTCCTGGATAACCAGTGTGTCTGATATACTGTTTCTGACTCCATTTCTGGCCCGTTAAAACTATTTTTTCAGCATTTATAACAATAACATTNTCTCCGCAATCTACATGAGGAGTGTAGTTAGTTTTNTGNTTTCCTCTTAGTAAAGANGCGATTATTGATGCTGATCTTCCGAGAGGGTTTCCCGTAACGTCAACGAGCAACCATTTTTTATCTACGGTTTTAGAATTTGCAGAAACAGTTTTATAACTTAATGTGTTCAATATTTTAATTTTTATAAAAACAAAAATGTTATTGGCCTGCAAATGTACTATTTAAATATGTTTTGAAAAAATATTTTTGTTTAAAGTATAAAAAGATTTAATGAGCGTCCAGCCAATGTTTCCCTTGTCCTATATCTACNATTAATGGTACTTTTAACTCAAACGCATTTTCCATTTCATTTTTAACCATNCTTTTTAATTTATCAGATTCTGATTTTGGAACATCAAAAACCAGCTCATCATGAACTTGAAGCAACATTTTAGACTTAAANTTNTCGGAAATAATTTTTTTATGAATATTAATCATTGCAATTTTTATTATATCTGCTGCACTNCCCTGAATTGGTGCATTTACTGCATTTCTTTCTGATCCNCCTCGAACAAATGAATTTGCGGAATTTATATCTTTTAAATATCTTCTTCTTCCAAGTATAGTTGAGACATATCCGTTTTCTCGGGCAAAATCAATTTGATTTTGCATATAATGTTTTAATTCTGGATAGGTTGAGTAGTATGCATCAATNAGTTCCTTGGACTCTGATCTGTTTAAATTTGTTTGTTGACTTAAACCAAAAGCTGATACTCCATATATTATACCAAAGTTTACCGTTTTTGCATTAGCCCTTTGCTCTNTTGAAACTTTATCTAAAGGTACATTAAAGACTTTACTTGCAGTAGATTGATGTATATCTTGACCACTTTTAAATGCAGAAATCATATTAGAGTCCTCACTTANTGAAGCAATTATTCTAAGTTCAATCTGAGAGTAATCAGCAGCTATAATTTCGTGTTGTTCATCACGAGGAATAAAAGCNTTTCTGATTTCGCGACCACGCTCNGTTTTAATTGGAATATTTTGCAGATTAGGCCTGTTACTACTTAAACGACCNGTTGATGTAATCGCTTGATTATATATAGTATGAATTCTTTTAGTTTTTTCATTGATCTCCTTTGGTAAAGCCATTGCATAAGTGTTTAATAACTTTTGAAGTGAACGCCATTTAAGAATATCATCAACAATCTTATTATCTCTAGCCAAATATGATAATATATCCTCTGATGTAGAATATTGGCCAGTNTTTGTCTTTTTTGGCTTTTTAACTAGTTTTAATTTTTCAAAAAGAATCATACCTAGTTGTTTAGGTGAAGCGATATTAAAATTTTGTTTAGTTTGTTTAAATATATCAGTTTCAAGAATGCTGATGTCGTTTTTTANATCTATGGATAGGTTTTTTAGGAATTCTTTATTTAAGCAAATACCCTCACTTTCCATNGAAGCAAGAACATAAATTAGAGGAGTTTCAATCTCTTTAAATAAAGTCATCATATTAGATTTCNTCAACTCTTTCTCAAANTAATCTTTTAATTGAAGTGTAATATCTGAGTCTTCTACGGCATATTCTTTTTGAATTGTCAAATCAACCTCTCTCATATTACCTTGATTTTTTCCTTTTTTACCTATTAAATCAGATATTGGCTGGGGTTTGTATCCAAGATAGCTCTCAGATAAAATATCCATTCCATGTCTCATATCAGGATTTATAAGGTANTGAGCAATTAAAGTATCAAAAAGGGGACCTTTAAGAGATATTCCATAATTTNCTAAAACTTTTATNTCATATTTTAGATTATGACCAATTTTTTCAATTNCTAAATTTTCAAAAANTATTTTAAATTTTTTTAAAATATTAACTGCAANATCAAAAACGGAAGGCAAACATAAATAATANCCTTTCCNTGATTCCCACGAAAAAGAAATACCAACTAATTCTGCCTTTAAGGGATCAATATCGGTTGTCTCGGTATCAAATGAAACGGCTTTTTGCTTTAAAATATTTTGAATTAATAAGGAAATCCCAACTGAGTCATCAACTAATTGATAAAAGTGAGGAGTATTGGAAAGATTTTTTTTATTTAATAATGATTTATTTGATCCCACTCCAGGAGTACTAAATAAATCTAGTTGGTTCCCTTTATTTATTTCTGATTTGACTTCAACTATTTTTTTTTCTAAATTATTTTTCTCAGATTCAAAAACTTTTTTAAAACTATCTTTCAACCTTCTAAACTCCAATTCCTCAAAAACTTCATCTACTAAATCCATATCAGGTTTATCTAGTTTAAATTCTCCAGCATTAAAATCTACCGGAACATTCAATATAATTTTTGCTAATTCTTTTGACAACAAACCAAGTTCTTTATTAGCTTCAATCTTTTCCTTTAACTTACCTTTGATTTTATATGTATTATTTAAAAGATTTTCCATTGAACCATATTCAGCTAAAAATTTTTTTGCTGTTTTATCACCAACACCTGGTAACCCAGGAATATTATCAACTGAATCACCCATCATACCTAAATAGTCAATAACTTGTTCTGGCTTCTCAACCTGAAACTTTTCTTGAACTTCTGGAACCCCCCATATTTCGATTTCATTACCCATTCTTGCTGGTCGATACATGAAAATATTATCTGACACTAATTGTGCAAAATCTTTATCAGGTGTAACCATGAAGATTTTAAACCCCTTTTTTTCTGCTTTTTTTGCAAGAGTTCCAATTATATCATCTGCCTCAAAACCTTCTTTAACAATGATTGGTATATGCATTGCAGTTAAAATTTTTTCAATGTAAGGCAGTCCAAGCTTTATGGCCTCTGGTGTTTCATCCCGATTTGCCTTGTAGTCGGTATAAATTTCAGATCTTGATTTGGAACCACCCCTATCAAAACATACAGCTAAATATTCTGGACGCTCCCTTTTAATAACATCAACCAATGAATTGGTAAAACCCAATATAGCTGAAGTGTCGAACCCTTTGGAATTTATTCTTGGATTTTTAATAAAAGCATAATAACCTCTAAATATAAGGGCATATGCATCAAGTAGAAAAAGNCGTTTATTATTTTCCATAATCTTTTAATATAATAACCTNGAATTATATTTTTAGTTGTANANAACAAATATAATATTTCGTTTTAGTAACCTGTACTTTTTGTAATTTTCAGNATTGAAAGATTTAATTAAACATGAATATTTTATAAAGAAGGCTCTTGAGGAAGCNCAAAAAGCTGCAGATAAAGGAGAAGTTCCTGTNGGTGCTGTAATAGTTGTCGAGAATAAAATAATAGCTCGAGCTCACAATTTAACACAAACCTTAAATGACGTCACAGCTCATGCTGAGATTATGGCAATTACATCAGCAGCAAATTTTTTAAATAGTAAATATTTAAAAGAATGTTCTTTATATGTTACNCTTGAACCCTGNATAATGTGTGCTGGAGCAATATATTGGAGTCAAATAAATCAACTAGTTTTTGGTGCTTTAGACCTTAAAAGAGGATATTCATTGCATGGAAATTTNTTACATCCTAAAACAAATGTCATCAGTGGTATCTGCGGGAATGAATCCTCAAGACTTTTAAAAGATTTCTTTGAAAAAAAAAGAAAATAAAAAAACCTCCACTAGGGAGGTTTTATTAATCGATTTATATAGAGTTATAATTTAGTAATATTAGAAGCTTGCTTCCCTTTATTACCATCTTCTTCTGTATATTCAACTTTGTCTCCTTCTTGGAGTGATAGTCCATTTAAAGCAGTGACATGAACGAACACATCTTCACTTGACTCATCATTTGTAATGAANCCATATCCTTTGGATTCATTGAAAAATTTAACTGTACCAGTCATATTGTATTTATAAAATAATTTCGGCTAAGTTACACCATCTTTCTATTATGAAAACTTTTATTGTACTTTTTTTTTCTTTTTTATATTTTTCATTCTTTCAAAATTTTCTTTGGTTAGCGTATAGTCCNNAATATTCTTGTCTTTCCAGCGATTATATAAAAATAATGGCAAAAAAAATATAACTGAAAAAAGAACAGTAGCACCTATTATTTTTTCTCCATCAAGCCCACTTTCAAGAAAATTTTTATGATAAAACCCTATTGAGAGGGATACTAAAATANATAAAAAGAGTAAACGAAGTANNAACTTCACTTTAAATACTTTTAATTNTTANACCCAAATCATCTAATTGATCTTTNTTAATTTTTGAAGGNGAATCAATCATNGTATCTCGTCCAGAATTATTTTTTGGAAATGCAATAAAATCTCTNATTATTTCTTCACCNCCNAGAATTGCAACNAGTCTATCGAGTCCAAATGCAATTCCTCCGTGTGGTGGAGCACCATATTTAAATGCATCTATTAANAAACCAAATTGTTCNTTTATTTCTTCATTCGATAAATTTAATAGTCCNAAAACTTCTTTTTGNAATTTNGAATCATGAATTCGNATTGATCCACCTCCAATTTCATTTCCATTAAGAATCAAGTCATANGCATTTGCTCTAACTTTTTCAGGGNTNTTTTTNANCATTTTAANATCTTCTTTTTTTGGNGANGTAAAGGGATGATGCATNGCATGNAAACTTTTAGATTCCTNGTCGAATTTTAANAANGGAAAATCTATAANCCAAAGNGGNGCAAAAACTTTNGGATTTCTAAGTCCAAGTTTTTGAGCAACACTTAGTCTTAANTCACCGAGTTGTTTCAGAGTTTTTTGAAGTTCTCCTGAAAGAATAAAAACTATATCTCCNGGATTAGCNTTAAAAANTTTCATCCATTCTAGNAAAGANTCNTGNGAATAATATTTATCTACAGANGACTTCAAAGATTTNTCATNGTTATACTTAACCCATACAATTCCTTGNGCTCCAATTTGAGGTTGCNTCACCCATTNTNTCCANTAATCAATTTCNTTTCTGCTAAAATTAGCTCCTTTTCTAATTGAAAAACCNATNANTGAATCACTTNAGTCAAACACNTTAAAACCATGACCTTTTGCATTTTTTGTTATGTNTCCAAANTTCATTCCAAACCTAATATCAGGCTTATCTGTCCCATATTCTCTAATGGCTTGATCATATGTCATTCTTGGAAANTCACCAAGTTCATAATTATTTATTTTTTTTATTAAATGAGAGATTAAATTTTCAAATTGNTTTAAAATATCTTCTTGAGTTACAAAACTCATTTCACAATCAATTTGGGTAAATTCTGGTTGTCTATCAGCCCTTAAATCTTCATCTCTAAAACATTTTACTATTTGAAAATAACGATCAATTCCCCCAACCATAAGAAGTTGTTTAAAGGTTTGTGGTGATTGAGGAAGCGCATAAAACTCTCCTGGATTCATTCTAGATGGAACTATAAAATCCCTAGCCCCTTCAGGAGTTGATTTTATCAAATAAGGCGTTTCAATGTCTATAAAACCATTTATACTTAAATAGTTTCGTACTTCCATTGAAACTTTATGACGAAAAATTAAGTTTTCTTTTATTTTATTTCTTCGAATATCTAGATANCGATATTTCATTCTTAATTCATCCCCTCCNTCCGAATTCTCTTCTATAGTAAATGGNGGAGTNATAGATTGGTTTAAAATTTCTAAAGAACTAACTAATACTTCAATGCTACCTGTAGAAATACTATCATTTTTTGATTCTCTTTCTATGACTTGGCCATTAACTTGAATTACAAACTCCCTTGAAATATTTTTTGCACTATCAAATATTTTTTTTGAAGATCTTTTTTCGTCAAAAACTAACTGTGTAATACCGTATCGATCTCTAAGATCTATCCATGTAATAAAACCTTTATCTCTGATTTTTTGAACCCAGCCAGATAAAATTACTTTTTTATTTACATCAGCAAGTTGAAGTTCTCCGCAATTATGTGATCTTATCATCGTTATTAAATAAAGTACAAAGATATCAAGTTAATACTTTTAAATACCCTTCCAATCATTAATGAATAATTTAATTTGATAAACTAAATAAAAACAGCTAGGTACAATAAATAATGTCAAAAAGGTAGAGAAAGCTAAACCAAAAATAACAGTCCAACATAAAGGCCCCCAAAAAATAACATTGTCCCCTCCAATGTAAATATTTGCATTCCATTCAGTAAAAAGAGAAAAGAAATCAATATTTAATCCTGTTGCAAGAGGAATTAGCCCTAAAATAGTAGTCACTGCAGTAAGAATGACAGGTCTAAGTCTTGCTACTCCACCGCTAATAACAGCCTCTGCAACATAATTTTTTGGAAGTAGATTTTCCATAGAGATTTCTAAAGATTCTTTTTTTCTGGCAATTAATAATTGTGTATAATCAATTAGTACAACACCGTTGTTTACAACAATTCCTGAAAGTGCTATTATACCCATCATTGTCATCATTATAACAAAAGGCATATCAAACAAACTTATACCATATAATACCCCAGTAAAGCTTAGAAAAATTGATAATAAAATGATTAATGGATTTGAAATTGAGTTAAATTGAAGAACTAATAAAAAAACAATCATCCCAAGAGCAGCTAGCAAAGCACCAGTTAAAAATCGCATATTTTTACCTTGTTCTTCAATTTCTCCTGTAAAAGTTAATTCTATATTGGGACTAATCCCATCATAATTTGAAATACTTTGTTTAACTTTTGCAACAACTTCATTTCCATTATATCCAGCTAGAACTGGTGAATATAAGGTTACCACTCTTTTTAAGTTAGAGTGTTTAATTGCATTGAAGGAAAATGAATTACTTGATTTTGACATTACACTTAATGGTATTTTTTTTATTTTACCAGTAGCTTGATCCCTAAAAACTATGTACTGATCCAATAACTCAGTAATATCTTTTCTATTGGATTCTTTAAGCCTGACATTTATATCATAATCTTCACCATCTTTTTTAAATATTCCTGATTTTTCTCCAAAAACAGACCCCCTTAACTGTTTACCAATTTGCCCCGCAGTAACTCCAAGTGCTCCAGATTTTTTTCTATCAATATTAATTTTTATTCCAGGTTTATTTTTATTTACATCAATTTTTAGTTCCTCTACACCTATTATATTTTCAATATTCAAATAATTTTTAATATTTTCAGCGGTTATGATTAGTTCATCATAGTCTTCTCCAGCGAGTTCAATATTTATTGGATAACCAACAGGGGGACCTTTAGGATCTTTTTCAATTGAAATGGAAACACCTGAATATTTATCTTTTATTTCATTTTGTAATTCCATTCTTAGATTCTCACTTGAGAAACCATTTCTATATTTAAATTCTGAATTTGTAATTGTTATTTTGGCCTTGTGAGGCATTTCCTGATCCCCACCATTATCTATTTCTGGATTATGAGATCCTGAGCCGACAAATGCTACATTTGATTCAACCATAAAATTATTTTCTTCATTTAAATATTTAGGATTATTAATAATTCTTTGAACATCTGCCTCTATCAATTTAGTTATTGAATTTGTTTTATCAATCGATGTTCCCTCTGGATATTCTATGTATATAAAAATTTGATTTGGATCATTTTCAGGAAAAAACTCGACTTTCGGACTAGACAAACCCAAAATAACAAAAGAGGAGATAAGTAATCCAATAGTAATTACCAATAGACCTATTGGCTTTTTACCTTTTAATGTCAATCGTAATAATTTGGTGTAAGAGTTTTCAATTTTAATTAGGGTAACTTTTCTAAAATACAACGCCCATCTTTTTAAGAAAATTTTATATGCCCAGAAAAGAAGAATAAAAACTATAAACAATGTTCCTATTCCTCTTAAGTTTCCGGGGAAAAGAACCAATACTATGCTAAAACCGCATGTAATGTAGGTCAATCGGGTTAATTTTTTTCTTCCAATTATTTTTTCTTTTGTACTCATAAACTTTGATATAAGCATTGAGTTAAAAAAAATAGCTACTATCAAAGATGAACCTAAAACAATTGAAAGAGTAAAGGGAAAAAATATCATAAACTCACCAATTCTTCCAGGCCAAAATCCAAGTGGTAAAAATGCTGCTACAGTTGTGGCTGTTGAGACAATAATTGGTGAAGCTATTTCACCAATACCTTTTTTTGCTGCCTCAATTACGCCCATACCTTCTTTTTCCATAAGTCGATAAGCATTTTCTACAACAACAATTCCATTGTCTACAAGCATTCCTAACCCCATTATTAAACCAAAAAGAACCATTGTATTTATTGTGCTACCTAAAAATTTTAAAATCATAAATGACATTAGCATTGACATTGGAATTGCAAACCCAACGAAAAGAGAATTTCTGAAGCCAAGAAAAAACATTAATACTGTTATAACAAGAATCACCCCAAAAATTATGTTATTTACCAAATCGCTAACTAAATTTTTTGTTGTATTTGATTGATCATTTGAAATTTCTAATTCGATTGAACTTGGAAAATTATTAGATTTAATATCAGTAATTAATTTTCTAATTTTCTCAATTGTTAGAATTAGATTTTTACCACTTCTTTTTTTTATATCCAGAACTAAAGCAGTTTTTCCATTTGATCTAGCAAATGAGTTTTTTTCCTTTTCTTTAAAACTAATTGATGAGATGTCTCCCAAATAAACAATGCCATTTTGAGTTTTTATAACAAACTTTTCTAGTTCTTCAGGAGAATTTATTTCACCTAAAACTCTTAAGTTTTTTCTTGTTCCATCACCAGCTTCAATACTACCTGCAGAAACTGTATTGTTTTCTCTTCTTATTTTATCAATAATATCTCTGAACGAAACAGATGCAGCAGTCATCTTAAGTAAATCAATAGCAACCTCTACTTCAAAATCTTGAAC
>PAHL01000055.1 GCA_002711185.1 Flavobacteriaceae bacterium | reverse complement strand
TTTAAGTTTTACATATTCTTTTACAATCGGTGAGTATATAAGTAGTTGGCTAAATTCAAACCAACTTACATCTCAAATATTTGCTGGGGTAACAATATTNATNTCCGTNATAACGTTAAGTTCATTATTTCAAACNTTTNTTTATCGACAAGATTCCAAAAAAGATATTGGAAATAAATTATTGGGAAGCATTGGTTCAGTAATTTTGAGCAATTTAGTATTAACATTCTTCTTTACAATAATTTCTCTTTTGTCGCTCCCAATTTATCTTGATCAAAATATTAAAGAATCAAATATTGTATCTTTTTATTTAAATTCAGACGGGGTTCCTCAGCAAACACTTGAAGTTATAACTGGAACAGATATTTTAAAAATCACATCAAACATTAAAGAGCTTACAGGAAAAACCTCTTTATCCCTCAATGAATCAGGATGTCTAGAAATTCCCTCATTTTCTGAAGCTAAATTAATATCTAAACAAAAAGAAACAGGTGAATTATTTGAAATGGTCAATATTGAAAGAATCAATGTAAATTCTGACCCATTAGAGTTCTCGCAGACTTTATCAAATATTGCAAAGGATTATGCAAAGAAAATGTATTTAGAGGGTTTTTGGTGCCACAAAGATCCGAGTAATGGTAATTTAGTGACAGAACGATTACTTCAGGTTGGCTACCCACCTCCACAATTTATAGGTGAAAATTTAGCAATGGCCTCAACTATATACTCAGGCCATGAAAGTTTAATGAGTTCTGAATCACACCGTGATACAATTTTAGACACCGAATTTAAACGAATAGGAATTGGAATTATATCTGGCCCAAATGGTTTAATTATTGTTCAAATTTTTGCATGATTTTAGATACTTCATATTTAATAAAAAATCTAATATCCGGAACTCTAGTCTATTTAAAAGGAATGAATTTAGAGCTAAGTATAGAACAGGAAATTATTCTAGAGTCCTCTTTAAAGAGTGAACTAGAAAAAGATTTTAAACTTCAAAAAAAAACACCAACTCAAATAATTAATATTTTTTTAAATGAAGAACTTAGATTAAACATTTCTTTAACCCCTCATGATTTGGGGGAAAAAGCACGAGATCAAATAATTGTCTGGGGTATTTCTAAAGCAAAAAATCTTGAGGGAAAATGAAGGTATTTCTAAAAGTTTATTTAACTGCTTTTAAAACTGGTCTATCTAAGTAATAACTTAATATTTGAAGCTCTTGTGAAAGGTCAACTGATCTGATTTGAACATCAGCAGTATTTTTAAGTAAAACAGGTGCAAAATTTAAAATTGATTTGATGTTGCATTCTATAAGCTTGTCAGCAATTTCTTGAGCTACTTTTCCTGGTGTAGCAATTATCCCTATTGCAACATTATATTTTTCACAAGTATTTTTTATTTCTGATATTGGCTTAACTACTAATCCGGCTATTTGTTTATTGATTTTCTTTGGATCATCATCAAATAGTCCCACAACACCAAATCCTCTTTCTTGAAATCCTCCATAATGTGCAAGTGCCGATCCAAGGTTACCAACCCCTACAATAACTGCGCTCCAGCCCTCAACTAATCCAAGTTCAAGTTGAAGTTGATTTCTTAATGTAGAAATTTCATATCCAACACCTCTTGTACCTAGAGTGCCAAGATATGACAAATCTCTTCTAACTTGTGCGTCATTAACTTTTGCAAGTTCTGCTAGTTTTTTTGAAGATATTCCAATAGTTTTATCATCAATGAGTTCAAGACATTGTAGATAAAGAGGTAATCTCTTGACTGTTGCTGGTGGAATTTTATTATTTTCTTTCACTAATGCACAATCTAATAAGTATTAAAAAATATGATAACCTACATATATTTTTTTATTTTTCTATAAATTAACGTTTTAATAATATTTAGAGTATTTTTATAGACATAACGCATGAAAAATGAAAAAATATATGATGTATTAATCGTTGGAGCGGGCCCATCTGGCTCCAATACAGCAATTTCATACAAAAACATGAACCCAAATCTAAAAATTGGAATAATTGACAAAGCAATGTTTCCTAGAGACAAATCTTGTGGTGATGCAATAGGCCCTGGAGTGATAAATGCATTAAAAAGATTTAACAATGAACACATTTTAGAAAACGAACCGCAAGTGATTTCTACTTCATTATTTGGCCCAGACAATATAGGCATTCAGAATTATATTCCCAAAGTTAAAAACAAAGACGATTCTGTCGTTTATGTAATACCAAGATATGAGCTTGATAATCGCATTTTTAACATAGCCAAAGATTTAAATGTAGAAAGTTATGAAAATACGAGATTTATAAAATATGAAAACACAGAAGATGAAAATATTTTAAGAGTAGAAATCCAAGATTCTGAAAATCAAAAAAAGTTTATGTTTACAAGATTATTAGTTGGAGCAGACGGAGCTAACTCAAGAGTTAGAAAAAATTTAGACCTTAAACAGAATACTGATATTCATAAAGCAATAGCTATCAGAGCATATATTGATAGTCCAAATTATGTTGAAATATTCAAAGAAAGAACTTTAATGTTTGAAATAAATGTTTCAGCCCTCAAAGGATATGCATGGGCATTTCCAAGCAAAGGTAATTTAGTCAATATTGGAATTGGGATGCCATTAAATTTGTTCAAAAAAGATAATATGGACATTAATCAAATGCTAGATAACTTTGTTAATACCTTAGAGGCAAAAGGTGTTGTAATCGAGAATCTAAGAATGGAAAAAAGTTACATGCTTCCATTTGCATCTTCAAGACCAAAATTAGCTCATGATAAAGTAGCTCTGATTGGGGATGCAGGATCTATGATTAATCCAATGAGTGGAGAAGGAATATTTTATGGAATGGAAGCTGGATACTTGTTAGCAAAAGAAACATTTACATCTTTAGACGGTACTGATTTAAATAAAAATATAAAAAGATATGAAAAAGAACTCAATAAAAGGTTTGGCAAACATTTTTTAAGTTGTGCAATAGCAAGATTGGTACTTCAAAGCCCATTTATGACAAAAAGACTTTTAAGAATCGCATCAGTAGATAAAAACACCATTAATTTTGTTGTCGAGCTTTTATTCGATGAGGCAAGGTTAACCCTAAAGGAGACTTTTTTATTGTCAGCTAAATTCATTTTACCATTTAAAACATTGAGGTTTTTCACTAAATCTCCATCCTTTTCCATCTAACTAAAACCTGAATAAGTACTAAAATAGAATCATAGATTGTGAAAATTTTCACAATTAGGGAGGGAATGTGATTAATTGGTTACCAATTTTGGTAATGCTATTTATTGGCGTCGGCTTTGCGCTTGTATCTTTAGGCGTCTCATATTTACTATCTCCCAAAAATCCTACACCTGAAAAGTTATCTCCATATGAGTCTGGAATATTTCCTGAAGAAGAACCTTCTCAACGATTCCCAGTGAAATTTTATATGGTTGCGATGCTTTACATTGTTTTTGATATAGAAATAATTTTTTTGTTGGCTTGGGCGACTAGATTTGAGCAATTGGGCTGGTATGGAATTATCGTTATTTTCATATTTACATTTTTTGTTCTTGAAACTCTATATTATGTCTGGAAAAGAAATGTTCTTGATTGGAATGTACCTAGAAGACAAAGATATCACGAACCAGTCCAAGACTATGAGGGAAGTGTTTAATGTATTCACCTGATAATATTTTTACGACCACAATTGATAAAGCTGTGAGATGGTCTCGTACACAATCCATGTGGCCCGTTACTTTTGGTCTTGCATGCTGCGCGATAGAAATGATGGCCGCAGGATCTGCTAAATATGATTTAGCAAGATATGGAATGGAAGTTTTCAGAGCATCCCCAAGACAGGCGGATCTAATGATAGTTGCTGGAAGAGTTTCACAAAAAATGGCTCCTGTTTTAAGGCAAGTATATGATCAAATGGCCGAACCAAAATGGGTTATTGCAATGGGTGCCTGTTCTTCAACTGGTGGAATGTTTAACAATTATGCACTAGTTCAGGGTGTAGATCACATTGTTCCAGTAGACATATATGTACCTGGATGTCCTCCAGGACCACAGTCATTAATGCATGGAATTTTGACATTACATCAAAAAATTATGGACAGAGAGATAAATAGATAATGGATGAAAATATAGAACTTAATTCAAATGAATATTTTGAAAAAGTCGAAGAATTAAAAAATGATGGATTCGAAATGATGGTCGATTTAACAGCTGTTGATTGGTTTAGAAAAAAAGAACCAAGATTTGAGATTATAGTAAATTTTTTATCCGTCTCTAAAAACAAAAGAGTGAGTCTTGTAGTAAAAGTTGATGATGAACTATCTGTTCCTTCGATCACAAGCCTCTATCCAGGCGCAAACTTTTACGAAAGAGAAGTTTTTGATATGTTTGGTATTAACTTTGAGAATCATCCTGATTTAACAAGAATTTTAATGCCAGATGACTGGAATGGACATCCACTAAGAAAAGATTATGGTTCTGGAAGAATCCCAGTTCAATTTAAAAACGCACCAAAGGTCGAATAAATATGGAAGAAAATAACGAATCTTTAAAAGATATAGATCTTTGGGCAACAAATTCTGAGGAAGGTGGTTGGAATATTTCATCAACTGATGAAGGATCGCAAAAAATGCTCGATCAAGAAGATGATATTAATACAAAAATACAAATGGGCTCAGAGGTTGTCGATGATTACTTCATTGAAGGAGATGTATCAGATGATGAAAGAATGATTCTTAACATGGGTCCCCAGCACCCATCTACTCANGGTGTTNTAAGGCTTCAAGTAGAACTCGAAGGTGAAGTAGTTAGAAGAGTCCAGCCTGTAATCGGTTATCTACATACTGGAATGGAAAAAACAGGAGAAGAGTTAAATTATTTTCAAGGCCCCACAAACACTACAAGAATGGACTATTTATCTCCATTTTTTAATGAACTTGTTTTTTCTTTAGCAACTGAAAAATTACTTGATATAGAAGTTCCTGAAAGAGCTTCAACAATAAGAATTCTTATGACAGAACTAAATAGNGTTTCNTCTCACCTTGTTGCNCTTGCGACTGGAGGTATGGATATTGGAGCTTTATCAATGATGATTTTTGGATTCAGAGAAAGAGAGTTNATTTTAGATTTTTTTGAAAANACAACTGGTCTTAGGATGAATCATAACTTCATTAGGCCNGGTGGCGTTGCAGCAGANCTTCCAGATAATTGGCAAAAAGATGTTGAAGAAATTCTTAAAGTAATTCCTGAAAAACTAAAAGATTATGATGAAATGCTTTTAGATAATCCAATTTGGCAGGGGAGATTAAAAAATGTTGGAATTTTAACTACCGAGGAATGCTTTGCATATGGAATTACAGGTCCAAGTTTGAGAGCAAGTGGTTANGCATGGGACCTAAGAAAAATGCAGCCTTATTCAGGAATAGATAAATATGAGTTTGATGTNCCAGTTTTAAAAGAAGGAGACGTTTTTGCTCGTTGGAGAATTAAAGTTCTTGAAATTTTTGAAAGTTTAAAAATAGTTGAACAGGTTATGAGCGATATGCCAAAAGGACCNTTTAAAATTCAAGATAAAAAAATTACACCACCACCGCGAAAAAGATTGGATGAATCAATGGAAGCACTAATTCATCATTTCAAAATTTACACTGAAGGATTTAAAGTCCCACCAGGCCAGGTTTATACAACAGTAGAATCTCCAAGAGGTGAGCTAGGCTGTTTTATTGTTTCTGACGGATCACCTAAGCCTTATAGAATGCATGTTAGAGGCCCTTCATTTTGTAATCTTCAGGCTCTACCTGTAGTAATGTCTGATAGTCCTATAGCTGATGCCGTAGCTGCTATTGCATCTCTTGACCCTGTATTAGGAGATGTTGATCGATGAGTTGGGANAATGAATTGCTAGAAAAAGCTAATAAGATAATTGAACTATATCCTCAAAAAAGGTCTGCACTTGGTCCACTTTTGTACTTGGCACAAGAAAAGGATGGATTTATTTCTGATGATTCTATTGTTGAAATTAGTAATCTTGTTGACATCACGGAAGTTCAAGTAAAATCTGTTTCATCATTTTATTCAATGTATAAAGAGGAACAAACAGGAACTTATTTATTAAGTGTGTGTAAATCAATATCTTGTGAAATTAATGATTCGAGAAGTGTAATAAACTCAGTAAAAGACTTTACTGGATTAGAAAATTACGAGACAGATCAAGATAAAGTATTTACTTTTGAAGAAGTTGAATGTATTGGAGCATGCGGAGGTGCTCCTGCTGTACAGGTGAATTATGAAACAGTAGAGGGATTAACACCTGAAAAAACAATTGAAATGTGTGAGTTTTTAAAAAACGAAAAGCCAGAAGTAATCGTTGCAGATCAATTACAGAATAAATTTGGAGGTACAAAATCATTTGACTGGGCAATTGAAGATAATACCGGTTCATCATATTCTGTNCCAGGTTTTCAAAATATTGGAACCGCAAAAGAGAAAGATAAATAATGAAAGAAACTTTACTGCTTACAAAACATATGCGTGATTTCCCTGAGAACAGTCACAATATTGAAGTTTATGAAAAAAATAATGGATACAGTGCTTTGAAAAAAGTATTGAAAGAAGATAATCCAGAAAATGTAATTAATGAAATTAAAGATTCAAACATAAGAGGTAGAGGAGGTGCAGGTTTTCCTACAGGTGTAAAATGGGGTTTTTTAGCCGAAGATGAAGACAGATATTTAGTCATTAATGGTGACGAATCAGAGCCGGGGACCTTTAAAGACAGAATTCTTTTAGAAAGAGATCCACATCAATTAATTGAAGGTGTAATAATTACATGCTTTGCTTCAAATATTAAAAAGGCATTCATTTATATTCGAGGTGAATATGCAAAACCTGCAAGAAGAGTACAAGAAGCAGTAGAGCAAGCTTATGAAAAAGGTTATCTAGGGAAAAACATACTTGGAACTAACTTATCACTTGATATAGTCGTTCACCTTGGAGCGGGAGCTTATATTTGTGGAGAAGAAACTGCTCTTCTAAACTCACTTGAAGGAAAAAGAGGAGAACCTAGATTAAAACCACCTTACTTTCCTGCTGTAATGGGTTTATACAATAAACCAACTTTAGTAAATAATGTTGAAACAATATCTTCAGTTCCATGGATTATAAATAATTCAGGAAAAGANTANTCAAAGCTTGGAGTAGAGGGTTCGACAGGAACAAGAATCTTTAGCCTTTCAGGACATGTTAGAACTCCNGGAAATTTTGAAATAGAAATGGGAAAAAGTTTTGGAGAATTCATCGATACTTTTGGGAATGGAATTAAAGATGATAAAAAAGTAAAAGCATTTATTCCTGGGGGTGCTTCTGCACCATGGTTTACNGGAGAACAACTTGATATAAAAATGACAATAGATGATGTTGCCAATGCTGGATCTATGCTTGGTTCTGGCGCAGTTGTTGCAATGGACGAGGATACTAATTTAGTCTATGCAGCGAAAAGCATAGTAAGTTTTTTTGCTCATGAATCATGTGGTCAATGCACTCCGTGTAGAGAGGGAACTACATGGTTAGAAATGATACTAGAAAGAATAGCAAGCGGAAGAGGAAGGCTTTCAGACATAAGCTTGTTAGTAGATGTTTGTGATAATATTTCCCCAGGTTTGTCATGGCCTCCAAAAATGACAACAATCTGCCCTCTAGGTCCCTCAGCTGTATCTCCAATAACTTCTTTGTTAGATAATTTTTCAGATGAATTAATGAAGATGTTGCCAACTAAGATACCTATTGCTCAATGAGTAATCATATAAATATAAATGTTAATGGTTNAGAAATTAGCACNGATTCTGATCAGTTAATCATTGAAGCTTGTGAAGATTCTGGAATTCATATTCCAAGATTTTGTTGGCATAAACGCATGGATCCAGTTGGCATGTGCCGAATGTGCTTAGTTGAGATTGAAACGCCACGTGGAAAAACTTTGGTCCCCTCATGCACTACTAAAGTTTCAGAAGATTTAGTTGTTGATACAGAATCAGAAGTTGTAAAAAAAGCTCAAGAGGGCGTTTTAGAATTTTTGTTGATAAATCATCCATTAGATTGTCCAGTATGTGATAAGGCTGGAGAGTGCCCTTTACAAGATCAAACTATGGCTTATGGACCTGGAGAGTCAAGATTTGTTGAAGATAAAAGACATTTCGAAAAACCTATACCAATTTCAGAAATAATTCTTCTTGACAGGGAAAGATGTATTTTGTGTGCACGTTGTACCAGATTTTCTGATGAAATATCTGGTGATCCGTTAATTGAATTTATTCAAAGAGGAAACAAAACCCAAGTAAACACATTTCCAGACGAACCGTTTAGATCATACTTTTCAGGCAACACGGTGCAAATTTGTCCTGTTGGAGCATTAACATCTACCTCATATAGATTTAAAGCAAGACCATGGGATCTTAAAAAAGTCTCATCTACTTCAAATTGCTCTTCAATGGGATGCTCAGTTGAATTAAACGTCTCTCAAAACAAAATGCTGAGAATTT
The DNA here is from genome assembly GCA_002711185.1 of Flavobacteriaceae bacterium. Taxonomy (GTDB): domain Bacteria; phylum Bacteroidota; class Bacteroidia; order Flavobacteriales; family Flavobacteriaceae; genus Marivariicella. The sequence goes on along the minus strand of PAHL01000055.1, from coordinate 4,254 downwards.
TAGGCGAAGATAATGAATTCACAAATCAGGGTTGGCTATCAGATAAAGGAAGATATAACTTTGAATATTTACATTCAGAAAAAAGAATTTTAAAACCTTTACTTAATAACAGTTCAATAAATGAAATAACCATAAATGAATCAATGGAATTAATCAGTAATAAAATATCTGCTGACGATAATTCAAATATCAGCTTTCTAGTCGGACATAACAGTACTAACGAGGAATATTATGCATTAAATAATTTTGTAGAAAATTTAAATAAGGTTAATAACGATAAAAACATGAATGTCTATTTAAGTGATGATTATTTATATGATGGATATTTTCAGAATAATAATTTATTGGGGAAAGTTCAGGATTTAGATTCAGTAGATACAATAATTTTATGGGCACAAGATATAAAAGATAATCTTCCCACTCTTTACTTAAGAATAAGACAGGCAGTCAAAAATGGAAAAAAATTAGTAATATTTGGTCATACCAATACAGCTATGAGAGAATTNGCAGATTTATATTTTGGTCAAGAAATAGTTTCTAAAAACTTAGAATTTAATGTAGAAATATCTGACATACCTAATTTCAATGAATTAATAAATGATAAAAATGTATTAGCAATAATTGGAAAGTCGTCACCAATTCAAAACACAAATCCTATTTCAAAGTTAATTAATTATTTAGATAAAAATTCAAATNTAAAAATAATAAATTGTTTTTCAAAGGGCAATACATTTGGTGCATTGCAGAATATAAACTTAGTCAAGGGTTTGAATGAGTTTATAAATGAATTTGATAGTAGCAAAAATAATATTGTATTTACCATTGGATCTAATCCAGTAAATAGTTCAATTTACAGTAACCAAATAAAAGATAAATTAATAAATGCAAATTTTGTAATTTCCTTAGATTTGTTTAGAAATGAAACAACAGAGTTGGCCGACATAATTCTTCCAACAACTTCATTTGGAGAAAAAGAGGGCACATTTACAAATCTTGAAATGAGAACACTTAAACAAAATAAAATTCTACCTACTTCTGGTTCTGTCTTAAACGAATGGGAATACTGGTCAATGCTATTAAATAAAGTAGATATTGAAAACAACTATGAATCAGAACATGATTTAAATTCACTATTATGCGATGACTATTTAGATAAAGATAATGTTCCCTCTTTTGACAATCTAAACAAGCCTTCAAATCTTGATGGGGTTTTAAATTCAAAATCTATCAACATTGAAATAAAAAATGTTGAGTCAGGAAGTCTTGAAATACTTTTTGTTAATAGACTTTATGGAGACTCTTCGACCCAAATTAATTCACCTTCAATTTCGATGTTAGGATCCGAAAGATTCATAGAAATGAATAATGAAACTTTCAGTAAACATAAACTATCTAGCTACACAGCAAATCTTGTACAAGGAGAAAGTTCGTTACAGGTAAAAATTAAAATTAATAATCATTTACCTAATGAATTAATAATTGCTCCCTTAAACAGAAGAGGATTCAGAGATATTGATACATCTAAACCATACGACCTAATTGAAGTAAAAAATTTCGAGGAACTAAGTGTCAATTGATATTTTAGTTTCGCTGATTAAACCTCTTTTAGTCTTAGGAATTGTATTAACAAATACAATCATTCTTATCTGGCTAGAAAGAAAAGTAGTTGCCGGGATGCAATCAAGAGTTGGACCAGATAGGGCGGGACCTTTTGGGATTTTGCAAACTCTTGCTGATGCAATAAAACTCTTATTAAAGGAGCAGATCCTTCCACTGAAGGCTGATAAAGCAATGTATTTGTTGGCTCCAATAATTGCCTTAGTACCTTCTTTTTTAATATTTATGATAATTCCATTAGGGCCAGGTTTTGACTTAACAATCGGAGGAGAAACTAGATTTATAAATTTAGTGGGTGCAGATATAAATGTTGGAGTTTTATTTTTTTTAGCAATCTCTTCTTTAGCTGTCTATAGTGTTGTTTTAGCAGGTTGGTCTTCAGGTTCTAAATACCCGCTACTTGGGGGTGTTAGAGCATCTGCTCAAATGATCTCTTATGAAGCAGCTATGGGACTATCTTTAGTTCCGGTAATTTTATATTCAGGATCCATGTCAATGTCAAAAATTGTAGAAAGCCAGTCTGGAAATTTATCGAGCACTATTCCCTTAATTGATTCTATAGTTAGATTTATTCCAAATTGGAACGTGTTTCCTCAATTTTTAGCTTTTGGGATCTTCTTTGTAGCATCAATCGCAGAGGTAAACCGTGCCCCTTTTGATCTTGTTGAGGCAGAACAAGAATTAGTCGGTGGCTTTCATACAGAATACTCAGGGTTTAGATTTGCAATGTTTTTTCTAGCTGAGTACATAAACATGTTTAATATGTGTGCTATCACTGCAACCTTTTTTCTAGGTGGCTGGCTAGGTCCGACGTTTCCTGGAATTTTTCCTCCATTTTTATCAGCAATAATGCCAACTATATGGCTTGGTTTGAAAACGGTTGGTCTTTTATTTGTCTATTTTTGGATAAGAGCCACATTACCAAGATTAAGATATGATCAACTAATGGAATTAGGATGGAAGAGGTTAATTCCAATATCCTTGATTTGGCTTCTAGTTTCTGCAGTTGTCTTAGGAATTAGAGATTTTGGATTACCTTGGAGTTAGGAACTATATGAGCGCGGGATATGATTTAGTAAAAGGTTTAAAAGTAACCTTTAAAGAGTTATTCAAAAAATCAGTTACCGATAAGTACCCTAAAGAATTTAGGGCAAAGCCACAAAGATTCCACGGACGACATGTTTTAAATAAATATGAAGATGGAATGGAAAAGTGTATAGGTTGTGAACTTTGTGCGGGTGTCTGTCCAGCTCAATGTATTTATGTAAGAGGAGAGGATAATCCAGAAGAACAGCCAGTTAGCCCAGGAGAAAGATATGGATTCATTTATGAGATCAATATGCTTAGATGTATTTACTGTGGACTATGTGTAGAGGCCTGTCCAACAGAAGCAATCACAATGTCGTCTCTTTTTGAGATCAGTATTGGATCAAGAGATGAGGCTGTATTTGATAAAGATGTTTTATTAGTTGACGAAGAGGGGGTTCCAAATACTCATGAGGAACAGACTAAATTAACAAACTTTAATGAATTAAAAACTTCAGATGGATGGATGAGAGCAACTTCTTCAAATGGAAATCCAAATTACCAAAACTTAGTAAGTTGGACTGGTTCATTAGGAGTTGGCAAAAGAGATCCTGAAAAAGGTCAATTTTTAGAGGAAGAATAGTGTGACAGAGATACTACTTTTTGCGATACCAGCATTGTTAATAATACTAGGGGCGCTGATTGTAGTATTCGCTAGAAACCCAGTGCATAATGCAATGGGATTGGTTTTAACCTTAACTTCTTTAGCTATTGTTTACATTACTTTAAACGCAACATTTGTAGCTATGGTCCAAATGCTTGTTTATGCAGGAGCTGTGATGACATTGTTTCTTTTTGTAATAATGATGATTGGAGTTGATAAACCAGAACAATCAAGGAAAGAAATAAAAGGTCAAACCTTTTTAATATCTGGAACTTTAATCCTTTTGGTTTCGATTATTGTATATATTGGTTTAGAGAATGGGCTCAATTGGGACTTACTATTTCCTGAATCAGAAAATGTAATTGAGGGAACTCCTTCACTTCTAGCATCTTCAATGTTCACTTCATGGGTATTTCCTTTTGAGGTAATCTCAATTCTTTTAATCGTTGCAACCACTTCTGCTCTGGCATTAGCTTACGAGTTTAAGAAAAGTGAATCAAATGATTGAAGTAACTTCAGACTGGTACCTAACCCTTTCTGCGATATTATTTTCTATTGGTTTTTTAGGGATGATGTTTAGAAAGAATGCATTAATTATGTTTATGTGTATTGAATTAATGCTGAATGCAGTAAATCTAACCTTTATAACAGCGTCAAAGCATTTGGGATTAATTGACGGACAAATCGCTGTATTTTTTGTACTTGTTGTAGCAGCGGCTGAAGTAGTAGTGGGTCTTGCAATAATTGTTTCTATTTTCAAAAAACAAGAATCTGCTTCTGTAGATATGTTGAGTTCATCGAAAGGATAATTTTGGAGATTCTAATTCTTGCTGTAGTGATACTCCCTCTTTTGACTGCTTTATTTCTTAAAGTAGCATCTAAGTTTTTAAATGAACTGCTTACAAATTTTATAACAATTAATGCTGCTCTACTTTCAGTTGCAGTAT
>PAHL01000054.1 GCA_002711185.1 Flavobacteriaceae bacterium | reverse complement strand
TTACATTTAAATAAAGAGGGATATAAAATCTTAACTAGATCAGTGAAAAAAGCTTTAAATTTATAATTAGTAATAACCTAAAATGAAAAGAAAAAATTTTATTAAAAAATCAGCTTTATTAGCCTCTTCTGGGTTTTTATTTCCTGGGTTTTCATCTTTATCAAAAGTTAATGGTGTTCTAGGATCAAATGAAACTATTAATATTGGCACAATTGGTCTGAATTCAATGGGTTGGTGGAATACTAAATCTTTATTGAGAATTCCTAAGGTAAATTTAGTTGCAATATGCGATGTTGACAATAGAGTCCTTGAAAAAAGAAAAGCTGAAATGGATAATCAAGGAGTAAAGGTCAAAACTTTCAGAGATTATAGAAATTTGTTAGAGGATAAAGATATTGATGCAGTTGTAATAGGAACTCCTGATCATTGGCATGCTCTTATGATGATTCATGCCGCGGAGGCGGGAAAACATGTTTATTGTGAGAAACCTATCGGAAATTCAATTGGAGAATGTCGTTTAATGGTTGATGCTCAAAATCGATATGGTAACGTAGTTCAGGTTGGGCAATGGCAGAGAAGTCAAAACCATTTTCAAGAGGCTGTAAACTATTTAAAGACTGGAGTTATTGGTCCAATAAGAACAGTAAAAACTTGGTGTTATTTTGGCTCGGTAAGACCCAATCCAATAATCCCAAATAGCTCTGCTCCTAAAGAACTTGATTACAAAAGATGGCTTGGGCCAGCAAAAATTAGACCTTTTAACAAAAGCCGTCTTCATTTCAACTTCAGATGGTTTTGGGATTATGCTGGAGGTTTAATGACTGATTGGGGAGTCCATTTAATAGATTTTGCACTAATTGGGATGCAAGCTTCATTACCCAAAACGGTAGTTAGTTTGGGAGGTAAATTTGCATATCCTAATCTTGCACAAGAAACACCTGATACATTAACAGCTCTGTATGAGTTCGATCAATTCAATTTAATATGGGATTCTGCAATGGGGATAGATAATGGACCCTATGGAAGAAGACATGGAATAGCCTTTATTGGAGATTATGCAACCTTGGTTCTGAATAGAAATGGGTGGGAAGTAATTGAAGAGAGTGGTAATGAAAATAAAGTTGCAAAACCCCTTGTCAAGTCTTCAGATAACGGTCTAGATAAGCATACTCAAAATTTTATAGAAGCCATAAGATCTAATGATCCTCTAAAAGTAAAGTGCACAATTAAAGAGGGTGAACATGTTGCAACTATAGCTCAGATGGGAAACATTTCTTATCGATCGGGTGATAAATTACAATGGGATTTTTCAAAAAATAAATTTTCGGATAATAAGATTAATTCTAAATATTATACGAGTGAATACCATAACGGATATCAGTTGAAGTTAACATAAACAATTTATGAAATATTTAATTTCTTTTTTTTTAATTTCTACTATTGTTTTTTCACAAGATAAAGTAGATCCAAAAGATCTAGAGGTTTGGGAACCAGAACCCAAGATTGTTCAGCCCTATAAATTAAACGGAATGCCTAGTGATGCAATTATCCTTTTTGACGGTTCTGATTTTTCTAAATGGAAAAGTGAAAGGATCGATCAAGAAGTTCTTTGGTCTTTAAATGAAGATAAAAGTATGACAATAAATCCAGGAACAGGTGGAATAGAAACTATCGAAGAGCATGGCTCAATTCAATTACACATTGAATGGAAATCTCCAACAAAAATCTTAGGTGATGGACAATATAGAGGAAACAGTGGTATTTTTTTTCAGCGACGTTATGAATTACAAATATTAGATAGTTATCAAAATCCAACTTACTTAAATGGTCAAGCAGGATCTATATATCTGCAGCATATTCCGCTTGTAAATGCTTCACTTCCTCCAGGAAAATGGCAAACATTTGATGTAGTCTTCAATGCTCCTGAATTAAATCAAGATGGAATTGTAAATAAAAAAGGAAATTTTACTATTTTTCACAATGGTGTTTTAATTCATAATGCTATTGAAATCTCTTCGGCAACTTATGATTTTNAAAAAGACACACCTTTTACTTTGTTATTGCAGGATCATGGTCGNGATGAGGGAAATTATATAAGCTTTAGAAACATATGGATGCGTAAACTTTAAAGCGTGTTCCAATCCAGTTTATTTAAAAGAGGTATTATCATTATCAAGGTTTAGCTCCTTAATCCAAATATTTCTGAACAGTACTTCATGCCCCTCAGACTGTAGTTTAAGTCCTCCAGGTTTTGGAGAAATTCCATATCCATCGTTGTTGCCTCCGTCAAGTCCTGAAAAGGGTCCGCCCCATACTTTTTTAATATCTACTTTATCGTGAACAAGAATATTGTTAAGGTATATTGAAACCTCTGGCTGACTAATCAAAATATCATTTTTAAATCTAGCTGCTTTAAATTTTATATCATATGAGTTCCATTTTCCAAGGCCATTATATACTTCATATGGTGAAGATTTCTCGTTAATTACTGCCCCCATTCCATGTTTTGTTTCATCGCCGTCTTTGATTTGAATTTCGTATCGGTTTTGAAGATATACTCCACTATTTCCCCCTTCATTTTTTACAAGAAATTCAATATGAAGTCTAAAGTCAACAAATTTTTTCTTCGTTACAATATCTGCAGCACCGTATTTTCCATTCTTTGCATCCGCATCAAAAGTATTTAACACCATACCTTTATCAACGGGATCCTTTTCAAGTTTCCACTTAATTGGAAGAGAAGCACTTAGTCTTGGCCCATTCCAATAAGTCCATTTCTCATCTAATATTTTTCTCGAACCATCGAACAAAATGNTCGCATCTGANGGNTNTTTCANNCCNACTCCAANTGTNTTTATATTGTNTTGNAAATAAATTTTATTTGAGNTTATAAATAAAANNATAAAAANAATATTTCNCATTNTNTAANTTTAATTANNCAAGTANTTNAGAATTAANATAAATAAATTANTTTTAATAATGAAAATNAAATCANAANTNANTNAATAATGTCATTTAGATTAATTTATAAAACTCTATTATTTTTTTTACTTCATTTTNCNNTTNAAGCCCAGAATNTNGAGGTCATAAAAAAAGAAATTCANGNATCTGTTGAAAANCAAAAAGAAAATCTTATNAANACAAGTGATGCAATATGGGAATTTGCNGAAACATCNTTACTGGANTTCGAGTCATCCAAANTNTTNATGGATTATGCNCGTGAAAATGGATTNACAGTTACACCCGGNGTTGCNGGAATNAAAACAGCTTTTACTGCTTCCTATGGNCAAGGNAGACCAATAATTGGTATTCTNGGAGANTTTGATGCTAATGCAGGAATNTCACAAAANCTAAAACCAGTCAAAGAGGCANGAATTCCTGGNGCTGCNGGTCATGGNTGTGGNCATAATTTATTTGGAACAGCTAGTCTNGGNGCTGCNGTNGCAATAAAAGAACAAATTGAAAAAGGAAACATNAAAGGAACAGTAATATTTTATGGAACACCTGCNGAGGAAACAATTTTTGCCAAGGTNTGGATGGTNAGAGAGGGTCTATTTGACGATCTTGATGTTTGTATGGATTGGCATCCTGGAGATAATATNGAATCAGGTACTCAAAGTTCNAAGGCACTTGTTGATTTNAGANTAAAGTTTTATGGAANCTCNTCTCANGCATCTTCTGATCCTTGGAATGGAAAAAGTGCAGTTGATGCAATGGAACTTTATGCAAATGGTTTAAATTATTANAGAGAACATATNAAACCAACCTCACGTATTCACTATCANATTGAAAANGCTGGNGATGTNGTNAACGTAGTTCCAGATTNNGCNCAGATTTGGACTCGNCTTCGTGAAAATGATAGNGCAAATGTAGATATACTTTATGAAAGAGCTTTGAATATAGCNAAGGGTGCAGCATTGATGACAGGNACNAATTANGAAATAAAATTAATTTCTGGTATNTANGAGATACAGGTNAACAGNACAGGAGCAAAANTNATGCANGANAANNTAAANTCNTTNGGAGAAATNAAATATTCNGAAANTGAAATAAANTATGCAAATACNATTCTTAGAGAATCTGNNAANCCTGAAAANGGAATAGATGGTAANGTTTATCCTTTAAGAGTNACTTTNCCTGCACAAGGGGGCTCTACNGANGTTGGAGATGTNAGTCAAGTNGTNCCNGTAATNAGAATGTCNGCAACAACNGCAGCAAGTGGNGGTCCNTGGCATTCATGGGCTGTTGTTGCATGTACAGGAATGTCNATNGGACATAAGGGTATGATATANGCCTCTAAAGCTTTAGCAATGACNATGGCNGATTTNTATAAGTTCCCNTCACNNATNAAAGATGTNAAAANNGATTTTNTNNAAAACAGNAAGTATGANAANTATGATCCTAGAATTTTACCNGGGCCACCATCTTTAGANTAANATAANNNANTNAATNAANANNTTANTTNGGACTATATTTTNCGAAAGGGTATTTATCAGGATAAACGTATGGTCCNGTTGTTATTATAAANGGATATTCTGACTTGGAGTCGAAAATAAACTCAAACATTTTAGCTGTNTAACCNNCNNTACTATCACTAAATTTTGTNTTGTAAGTTCCATTTAAATTATATTTNAAATTTGATTTTTTCCAAAGCNTACCTTTTTCCCATAANCTAAAATCCCTGCCCTTTTTATTATTTGCAGTCCATAAAGAAANCTCATANTTTTCATTTGAATTTATATTTACCTCAATTGAGTCATTGANTANTTTCCAATTTAGTTCTGGCAGTTTTTTNTTTTGAATTATTTTTTGATAATAAGCCATNAAGTTTTTNTCCAAATACCTTCCTTTTANTGAATGGTTTGAGTTAGGAACATATCTTAGGAGNTTATTTTTTGGNAGTTCACTNTAATAATATTTCCATGAGTCAGTNGAAAAAAATTGATCNGANCCNGNATTAATAATATATTTTGGCATAGTGTATTTTTCTTTNAATGAATATGGCTCAACATATTTCATTAAGACCTTAAATTCATCTTTAGACATCCAATTATGAATATCATAATCTACATACTCCTGAACAGCGTAAGAGAATTCTCCATAACTTTTGTAATGATTTTCAAAAGATGGTAATAAATTCAACATGTCAATCACAATTGGAACAACAGAAATGACTCTATCATCAGCAGCAGCANCAGTCCATGAAGTCCACCCTCTTTTGGAGGCACCAGAAATAACAAACTTATTTAGNNTNGTTTTATTTTTTAAGGAAATTTCTTGGACTAAATCCATAGCTCTTACAACTGCTCTAGTCATTGGAAATCTTGGTAACCACTCTATATCTTCTTTTTTAGCACCAAGAGTTAAGAATTTATTCCATGCATATGCAATCAAATCATCTTCCAAAAATTCATCTTGTTTTGATTCTAAAAAATTGATTGGCTGGAAAGGAATGTTACTAACATTTGCAATAATTGATTTAGAATCGACAGCAAATTTTATAGAAATACTATCCAATCTGAAAAAATCTTCATCTTTAGTTCCACCGTCAATAAATAATAGTCCATTATCAGTATTTATCTCATTAGGAATTATTATATCAACATAATGCCACCATATGTTATCATCTACAAATTTTTTATTTAACCATTCTCCTGATATCATTTTAACATGATAACTTTTCCAATTGCCTGTTTTGAAAGAGTCAATTATTTGATAACTAAACTCGTTTTTAGTTTTATTAATGTANTCTTTCATCGGAATAATAGAATCAGCCTGACAAGAAAAAAGATTTAAGGTCAAAAAAAATTGAATCAGCAAAATTTTAGAAGGGATATTGAATAATTTGAAGTTCATTTATTTAGATTTTTATTTTTTGGAAATCATTATAAAATAAAATAATCAAATTTTTAATCTGCAGTATAAGTAAGTTGAACACTGTCTATAATATTTACACTTTCAATTGCTGTTGAAAGTGTTGAATAGTCTATGGATAAGTCATCACTTAAGGGAAGTGAATTAGGAGTTTCGGATAAAGCGTAAATATTCATATAATAAGTAGAACTAGCACCATTTGGACTACATGGAGATGAATAAGAAATTTTAGTCCCATCTTTATTAGGCCCCATAAACCAGCTCCCATTATTTGCCTCTCCGTAGGCTATTTCAGAAATAGATGGATCTATTCCCCACAAGGTCAAATATGAGTTTATTTCGTCATCTTTTACAATTGCATGAATTGAGATTGCCAAACTTTTTGCTGTCTCAGGAACATTAGACCAGGAAATTGGTATTGATTTCTCTATACCATTTACTTTTTCTTCACACTTATAATCATCTAAAACCTCTCCATTTTTATCTATAGCAATACTTGAAAGTGTAAAACTTGAATTTTCTGATACCGCAGAAAAGCCANAANTTGANTTATCCTGGGACGATTCTGTTGAATCATCGCTAAAGTTAACATAAGTTACGTCTATACATGCATCTTCATTTTTATAGGTTTCAGTGTTGGTATCAGAATCATCGGAGATAGCACCATTATGTGGGAGATTAGTTGTCNCTCCAAATTCATCAATATAAGTAAAAGTGAAATTACAATCTTCATCCCAGTTATAATTAACATAATATTTTACTCCATCTACAGTATACTCAAAAGAAAATGCATTTTTATCAGTCTGACTAAAACCAGTTATACTTGCACCATTTACTGGTTTAAAACCATCTGAAGGTCTAACTGGGTTTTGTGAAGGTTGAGGTTCAATACCGTCATCTAGCACCTCAACAACTCCCATTACATATGGCATATAATAGGGGGAGTTTTGACTAGCATGATATCTATAATTACCGTTTTCATCGTATCTTCCAAAGGCAACATCCAAATCATTATCTGTAAACCCATAAATTGGATATCCATCTAGTGCATATCCAAGTGGCTGATCGGTTCCAACTAAATCTTCTAAATGAGTAGGGATTAGATGATAATGATAATCGTCACCTCGTCCAAAATGTCCCCCCCAATTATCAAGCTCCCCTTTTTCATATGAGTTTTCTCCTCGGTTATTCAGGACATTAAAAATTGGAATACCGTTAATTGCAATCGCTATCGCTCCCCTAAATAAATTAACAGATGTATCGATTGGATTGTCTGACATAACAGGATTTAATGGTATTNTCCAACTATTATCNCCAGTATAATTTTGTGGTACTGGAACCTGTTCTTGCCATGAAGTAATTCCAATCCCCATTTGATGGTTAGGCCATGAATAAGAATTAATATAGAAATAACTGTCATCACTAGTTATTGAGACATCAGTAAATGCTGAAAAATAACTGGTAATTGTCTCAATTGATATTTGACTAGAATTTGAAGAATTATCAGAAGAGGTGGTTGAAGAAGAACTTGAAGAATTATCAGAGGAAGTTGTTGAGGAAGAGCTTGAAGAATTAACTGAATTATCCGATACTTNATTAGGGGATAAAGGATTAGAATCATCATCACTTGAACATGCTATAAGTACAAGAAATAATAATGAAGTTAAACCAACAATAACTGAAAATTTCTTGTATTTTAAAAATGTAAAAAATACCAACAAGGAACTCATAGATACTAAAAATAAAAATAATATAAACCACCCTTTTGTTTTTGTTATTTTTAATAGTGATATTTTTTTTGAGTTAAATAATTCTTTGTTTATTTCATTTAGTTCAAATGCACTTGTTGATTTGTTTAATATCAACATCTGATCACTGCATATGAAAGACTCTAATGGATATTTAACAGTATTTTTATTGGTAGTATTTAAAGTTATATTTCCATTATCAAGAGAAACATATTCACCTTCAATAAATTCATTTGAATTTTGGAAGTACCATCTTTTTGAATTATGTTCATGGCCTCCAGGATGAGATAAGGCATTATGAGAGCTCAATATAAAAGTTATTGACAGGAAGATTTTGAAATAAATTTTGTTAGAGAAACTCATAAGATTATTATATTTATTTTNNTAAATATATAAATTGTANANTAATTNTAATNCCAAATTAATTTTAANATGAAAAAAGATAATGCAATCCAGATAGCCACCTCAAATCTTAGATATGGTATTGGAATAACAAAAGAGGTTGGAATGGACTTTAAGGANATGGGCGTCAAAAGAGTTTTAGTAATTACAGATGAAAATCTAAAAAATTTAAGTCCAGTTCAAGTTGCAATTATTTCTTTGAAAAAAGAAGGAATTGATTTTGAAGTTTTCTCTGAGGTAAGAGTAGAGCCAAATGATATTTCATTTTTAAAAGCAATAAATTTTGCAAAAGAAGGAAAATTTGATGCCTTTCTGGCTGTCGGTGGNGGATCTACAATTGATACAGCAAAGGTAGCTAACTTATATTCAACATATCCAACAGATTTGATGACTTATGTTAATGCACCNATTGGNAAAGGACTACCCGTTCCTGGCCCAGTAAAACCTTTAATAGCTGTTCCCACAACTGCAGGAACTGGTAGTGAAACNACTGGGGTNTCAATTTTTGATATTAGCGATATGCATGTTAAAACNGGAATTGCAAGTAGGTTCTTAAAACCAACGCTTGCTATTGTTGATCCTGAAAANACCAAGGANATGCCACCTGTTATTGTAGCNTCATCCGGATTAGATGTATTATGCCATGCATTAGANTCCTATACAGCAATTGATTTTAATCAGAGACCTTACCCTGAGCGACCTATTTTAAGGCCGGCGTATCAAGGAAATAATCCAATAAGCGATATTTGGTCACTAAAAGCAATTNATCTTGTTTCTAAAAATATTATTCGTGTATTTAATAATCCAGATGATTTAGAAGCTAGATCAAATATGATTTTAGCTTCAAGTATGGCAGGAATTGGNTTTGGAAATGCTGGCGTTCATTTNTGTCATGGAATGTCCTATCCAGTCTCTGGAATGGTTAAAAGTTTTATTCCAGAAGGTCTAGATTCAGATCATCCAATTATTCCTCATGGAATATCCGTTATTCTGAATGCTCCAGCAGTTTTTAAATTTACTGGGCCAGCATGTCCTGAAAGACATTTACACGCTGCGAAAATAATGGGGGCACAGACAGAGAATATTGAAGATATAAAAAGTCAAGCGGGACCATTACTTTCAGATGAAATAATTAAAATAATGAAGCAGTTAAATGTTCCAAACGGACTTTCTGCAATTGGTTTTAATTCTAATGATATCAATTCCCTGGTTGAAGGAACTTTACCGCAACATAGAGTAACGAAATTATCTCCTCGTCCTGCTGATGCCTCTGACCTGGAGAATTTATTTAATGATTCTATGGAGATATGGTAAAGTATTTAAAAAAATCATTACTCATAATTTTTATTTTTTCATGTTCGCCAAATATTGAAAAAGAATCTAATGACTGGGAAATATTGTTCAATGGTATAAATTTAGATAATTGGACAATAAAGTTTGCAAATCAAGAATTAAATCATAATTATAAAAATACTTTTCAAATAGAAGATTCAATGATAAGAATAGTCTATGATGAATATGAAAAATTTGAAAATGCATATGCACACTTATATTACAAAAAACCTTATTCATATTATAAACTTCGATTTCAATATCGTTTTTTAGGAGACCAAGTAGATGGGGGTGCTGTTTGGAATAATAGAAATAGTGGAGTTATGTTACATTCTCAATCTCCGGAGAGTAATGATTTTGGTCAATATTTCCCTATTTCAATTGAAATTCAATTGTTAGGGGGTTTGGGAGAAGGAAAAAGAACCACAGGTAACTTGTGTACTCCAGGAACAGCTGTTGAGATTAATGATGAAATAAATTATACTCATTGTATTAATTCTNATTCAAAAACATATCACGGTGATCNATGGGTAAGTGCAGAGGTAATTGTTTATGGAGAAGAGCAAATAATNCANATTATTGAAAANGATACAGTTTTAAAATANGAAAAACCTCAAATTGGGGGAGGNTTTTCTCAACCCCAGCNTGGAGATAAAGACTGGACCTNAAATGGAATNGAAAGTAAAGATNATTGGTTATNTAAAGAAGGAGAATTTTTAAATTCTGGNTATATNGCTNTACAAGCTGAAAGTCATGCTATAGATTTTAAGAATATAAAACTTTTAAATCTTTGNGGNTGNATGGATNNAGAAGCCAAAAACTTTAAATCACACTTTATCAAANAGGATAATTCAAAATGTATTTANTAGCCANAAAATTTAATTTAAGGGTATTGAATTNATATTATGTAATNTAATAAATNATGTCTTATGANAAATAAATATGANGCTATAGTTGTTGGAACAGGAATAAGTGGTGGTTGGGCTGCAAAAGAATTATGTGAAAANGGTCTCAAGACNTTGGTTTTAGAAAGAGGTAGAATGATAGTGCATCCAACNGATTATAAAAATGTTGANAAGGATCCATGGGACTTTGCGGGTGGTGATACCATNACTGAAGAAATAAGAAAGAGACAACCAAAACAAAGTAGAAGTGGATATATAAATACTGAATCTACAACTCACCTTTTAGTGGATGACATTGAGCACCCATATAATGAAGATAAAAGGTTTGACTGGATTCGAGGGTATCATGTTGGTGGGAGATCGCTGTTATGGGGGAGATTAAGCTGGAGACTTAGCGACATAGATTTTAATGCGAATTTAAAAGAAGGTATAGCGGTAGACTGGCCTATCAGATATAAAGATTTGGACCCATGGTATAGTTATGTGGAGAAGTATATAGGGGTAAGCGGGGAGAAGCTTGGTTTACCTCAACTCCCTGACGGAGAATTTCTTAGACCAATGCAGATGAATTGTCTTGAAGAAGAATTTAAAAAATCAATAAAAAAAAATTATACAGATCGTCTAGTCACAGTTGGAAGAATAGCGATTATTACAGAAGGTACAAAACCTGGATTAAATAGAGTCCAATGCCAATATAGAAATCGGTGTATTAGAGGATGTCCGTATGGAGCTCCATTTAGCAGCAATTCCTCTACTCTTCCAGCCGCAGAAAAAACAGGTAATATGACACTTAGACCTAATTCGGTTGTCTATGAGGTCATTTATGATGAATATAAGAATAGAGCTATTGGAGTCAGGGTGATAGATTCAGAGACTATGGATGTAATAGAATATAAAGCTAAAGTTATTTTTTTATGTGCTTCAACAGCAGCTACCACATCGATTTTAATGCAATCCAAATCAAACAGGTTTCCTAATGGATTAGGAAATGACTCTGAAGAATTAGGACATAATTTAATGGACCATACTTTTTTAACTGGAGCAGATGGAGTATATGATGGTTTTGAGGATAAATATACCAAAGGCAGGACTCCTAATGCAATTTATATCCCTAGATTTAGAAATTTAGGTGGATCCACAAATCAAAAAGACTTTATAAGGGGTTATGGTTTTCAGGGCGCAGCTTGGAGAGGTGATCATAGAGAATTAATCAAAAGAACTGGTTATGGAAAAGATTTAAAAGATGCCTTTTTAACACCNGGTGNTTGGGCAATGAGTATTCAAGGATATGGTGAAATCCTTCCTTATCATGATAATAGAATATATTTAGACTACAATAAAAAAGATAAGTGGGGCCTGCCGACCATAACTTTTGATGCTGAAATTAAAGAAAATGAAATAGAAATGAGAAAGGATATTAGGCAGCAGGCAGTTGAAATGCTCGAATCATCTGGTTTTCGAAATGTACAGGAATTCGATTATGGATATGCCATGGGTCTTGCAATTCATGAAATGGGTACAGCAAGAATGGGACACGATCCAAAAACTTCTGTATTAAATAAACATAATCAATTGCATGCAGTTCCAAATGTTTATGTTACTGATGGTTCAGCAATGACATCATCCGGAAGTCAGAATCCTTCTCTAACTTATATGGCCTTAACAGCAAGAGCAGCAAATCATGCGGTTATGCAATTAAAAAAAATGAATTTTTAGTTTTAATAATATGGATAGGAGAAAAGTTTTAAAAAAAATTGGATATGGAAGTACTGCATTAATTGTAAGTCCACAAATTTTAAATATACTTCATAGTTGTCAATCATCTGTGAATAAAAATTTACCTGTTTTTTTCACCAAAATACAATTTCAAATTATCTCAAAAACAATGGAATTGATTATACCCAAAACTGACATCCCTGGATCTACCGAATTAATGTTACCAGAATTTTTAGATAATTATGTTGCCATTGTGATGAGTCAAAATGATAAAGAAAATTTATCAAAAGGAATAAATAATTTCATAAAATTAATTCTAATTGAAACAAAGAAGAATCACTCTAGTGAAATTAATACAAGTGATTTAAATATTCAACTAAAAAAATATCTAAAAGCCAGTGAAAAACAAATAGAGATATGGCAAANNACTAACNAATTTATTGNGTCAAAAGCTAAGGATGATTTTTTGAAAAGTCAAGAATCAGANGTATACAATTTTCTAATTCAAATTAGATCTTTAACTTTAAATGCATTTAGNGTAAATGAATACATAGGAGAAGAGGTTTTAGCCTATGATCCTATACCAGGTGAGGGAAAGGGTTGCGTTGACTTGAATCAAACTACAGGAGGTAAAAGGTGGTCTCTTTAATTATTGATTTAGAAAAGATCACTAGCATTAGAGTTAGTTTGTTATTCTATATTTAAAGGGTATAAAAAACCTCCATTTGGAGGTTTTTTTATTTAGTAGGATTTGTAAATTAATTTTGGGAAGACATTGATTTAACAATAGTTAATCTTTCTGCAGATCTTCCCCAGTCTACTAATGAGGAATTATATTTTAATATATCTTTCTGCCATGCATTGTCTCCAAACATTTCGTTATACAATTCAGCTGTATTTTTGTCAGATTTCTCAAATCCTGCATTTTCCCCATACTCATTAAAAGGGCTAACTATTAGAAACATTTGTTCGCTTCCTCCAGAAACACATCTAAAAAGGCCTTTTATCCCTTTATAACCATATTTATCATAAACTTTTTTCATTCTTTCGTGAACAATTAGAAAGTCACTATACCCACTTGGTTTAACCATTCTAGACCTTCTAAGTTGGTGCTTGCTTGGAGCATTTCCTGGGTTCCAATTGTGAGAATATTCCTTTATCCTCTCCCAAACAATCCATCCAGTTTGAGATTCTATTAATGGATCAACATTTTTCATCCAGTAATCCATTTCTTTTTGGTTTGATCTATTNAACCANGTCCAATTTTTAAAACCAACAACTCTTTCGTACATTCCTTGATCCTGNCCATCAACCACTTTAAAGGTAAAAATAGCATCTTGTGGAGATTTNTTAAACATTCTGGTTTTCTTTGAAACAGCTTTTTCAAACTCTTGGGTTTTTCCCTTTAATGATTTTATTCTATATGTCTGCCATATTTCAGCATCTTGTTGCTGAGCATATGATATTGTGGATATGATTATAGATAATATGTATATTAATTTTTTCATTTAATTGTTTTTAATTTGATTCTAAATATACTTAAATAAAAATATAATTGTAAAACACAAGTAAAAAATATTTTTTAAGATGTTTTAAGAAAACAAGGGTAATGTGTTTTCAAATCGTTTTTTATTAACTTAACGTATAAATTATATTTGTATGAGGTTTGTATTTTCAGTTTTACTAATATTCCCAATATTTTTTTATGCTCAGAATGATAAAATTCAANCTTTAGAGGAGCAAGGTATAATCNTTGGTGTTCAAACATGGTCTTTTAGAACTATGCAAGATCAAAGTCCTTTGGCTATTTTGAAGTACATAAAACATACAGGTATAAAACATGTTGAATTAATGGGAAATCATGTAGAGCCATTTGTTGGTATTTTTGAAGATAGCGAGAATATTTCAAAATTGAGAAATGAAGCTTCAATTTCAAAATTCAAAGAGCTAAGGAAACTATACAATGACGCTGGTATTTCTATTTTTGCATTTAAACCAAGGAGGTGCTTTGAAAAATATAATACTGATGATGAAATTAGATATGGAATGAGGGCTGCAAAAGCTCTTGGAGCTTCTCACATAACACTTGAACATCCTAGTGACGATGAGCATACTTTAA
>PAHL01000053.1 GCA_002711185.1 Flavobacteriaceae bacterium | reverse complement strand
TCAGGTGGTGCTTTAAATACTGCAAGAAGATTTTTAGCAGGGGCAGGAACACAAACGGCTGGATTAGGTTTTGGTGGAGGCCCACCAGTTGTAGATAACTCTGAGGAATATAATGGTTCATCTTGGGCTGAGGGTAACAACTTAAACACAGCAAGAGCTACTTTAGCAGGATGTGGAACTCAAACAGCTGCGTTAGGTTTTGGTGGTTATAGTCCAGCAGCTCCTAACTTTGATAATGAAACAGAAGAATATGATGGCACATCTTGGTCAGAACAAAATAATTTAAATACAGCAAGGAGAGAATTAGCAGGTGCTGGTATACAAACAGCTGCACTTGCATTTGGTGGGGCACCAGGTTCTACTAATAATGAATCATATAATGGAACAAGTTGGACAGAAATTGCTGACTTGAATGAAGGTAGAGATGAATTAGGTGGAATAGGAACAGCAACAGCTGCTTTAGCTATAAGTGGTCATCCTCAATCAGCCGAAAATGAATTATGGAATGGTTCATCTTGGACAGAGGTAGGTGACTTAAATACAGGAAGACATGCACACGGGGCTGCTGGAGAATCAACAGCAGGAATAATTTTTGGCGGAAATTCTGGTACTGCTGATGGTAAAACTGAATCATGGAATGGCAGTGCTTGGACAGAGGTTAGTGATTTAAGTACGGCAAGAGCTGCTGGTGGTAGTGCTAATGCAAGTCCTAATAAAGCTTGTCTTTACTTTGGTGGTTCACCAGCTCAAACTACAACCGAAGAATTTAGTTCCATAGGAACAGTTGCAGTGGATTAAAAAATTATGGCAGACTATAAAGAAATCGTTGGAACAAGAGTAAAGGCAGTATCGGCAAACCCAGATAATCCCTCAGTAGGCCAAGTTTGGTTTAATAGTACCGATGAAGCATTAAAATATAGAAAGGCAAATTCTGCTGGAGCTTATTCTAGTGGTGGTAATTTAAATACAGGTAGGACAAGTGCAGCATTATTAGGAACACAAACTGCAGCTATATATGCAGGAGGTCGATTATCACCTGGGCCTGGTGCACAAGATATTGTAGAGAGTTATAATGGTACAGCTTTTACAGAAGTTGGAGATTTAAATGAAGCAAAAGATGAAGTACAAGGAGCAGGAACACAAACAGCAGGTCTTGTTTTTGGTGGTGAACCAACAACAGCTAATGTAGAATCTTGGAATGGAAGTTCGTGGACAGAAACTACTAATATGAATACAGCAAAAGATTTTCACAGTAATGCTGGTATACAAACAGCTGCACTTGCATTTGGTGGTGAAGACCCAGGCGGAATTAGTGCAAAAACTGAATCATGGGATGGTAGTGCTTGGACTGAACTAGGTGACTTAAATACAGGAAGACATGAAAGTGCTTCATCAGGTGCAACTAACACAGCAGCATTAATGTTTACTGGTGATGATGTTGGTAATGGTCAAGCAAGAGCTTATACTGAATCATGGAATGGTAGTGCTTGGACAGAGGTTGGAGATTTAAATACAGGGGGTAGGCATGGAGCTGGTGCAGGAACATCAACATTAGCTATAGCCATGGGTAGATATAACCCATCACCATCTAATTTTGATTTAACAGAACAATGGAATGGTACTGCTTGGACAGAGGTAGCAGATTTATCAACAGGAAGATATTATACAGGAAGTCATTCTCTTGGTACACAAGGAGCAGGTTTAGTAGTAGGTGGTCAAGCAGGGCCTAGTGGAACAAATAAAAATATAACAGAAGAATTTAGTGGTGTATTTCAAATAACACCAGAATAAATAAAAGACTATGGCAGATTACAAAGAAATAATTGGTTTAGATGTAGAGGCAAAATCAGATAATCCTACTAATGTTATAACAGGAGAAATCTGGTTTAATACTACTACTGGTAAATTATCGTATAAAAAAGCAGATGGTGCAAACACTTGGACAACAGGTGGTGACTTAAATGTTGGAAGAAGAATGCATGGTGGTGCTGGAACACAAACAGCTGCACTTATGTTTGGTGGTATAGGTGTCACCCCACCACACGCTGGTATAGACCAAACTTTAACAGAAGCATATAATGGTAGTTCTTGGACAGAGGTTGGTGATATGAATACAGCAAAATATCAATTTGGAGATTATGGAACTCAAACAGCAGCTGCCTCAGTTGGTTCTGCTGATGCACCAGAAAAGAAACTTCATGAACAATACAATGGCACATCTTGGACAGAAACTACTGATACAAATTCTGATAAACAATATGCAAAAGCTGATGGCACACAAACAGCTGCACTTGCTGTTGATAGTAACTCAGGTGGCACTGAATTATGGAATGGTAGTGGTTGGACTGAGGTTAATGATTTGAATGAACAACGCTTATGGGCAGCCTCTTGTGGAGAAGCCACAGCTATGCTTTTTTTTGGTGGTTCACCTAATGGTGCAGCCAGTTCAGGTAAAACTGAATTATGGAATGGTAGTTCTTGGACAGAGGTTGGTGATACAACCCCAGCAAGACATTTTTTATCAGGAGCAGGAACATCAACAGCAGCACTTGCTATTAATGGACAAAGNACAAAAACTACTCAACAATNNAATGGTANNTCTTGGACTGAGGTTAATGATNNGAGTTTGGATATGAATCAANGNGCTGNNTCTGGTACACAAACNNNTGCACTTNNNTTTGGTTCACAAATTCCTGGCAATACTNNTAAANCTGAGGAGTGGAACCCTGTTGATGGNACACAAACAGTAGATGATGCATAAATGNTTGTATAAATAGTGTAAGGAGAATAAACATGGCAGATTATCAATATTGTATAGCANAAAATTGGGGAAAAGGNTTCATAGAAANTCACTGAATCTGGTAATTTTAAAATTTCTGGATNTCCAGCANATATTTGGCAAGTACCAATTAACAATAAAAAAGCAAATCTTTGGATAGCAAANGTATTNGGNACNNNAAAAACAAGAGATGAAGCTCAGGCTATCTTNNATACTGAANTTGNNGCTCAACNAACTGCATGGGATAATNATAATGTAGATGGTGAATCATCANNTGAAAAGATTGAAAGACTTGGTGNAANANCNNNTGNNATAACATTACCAGNATAATAATCCATATTATTTNCGTTATATATATTATATAACATATAACATACTANATTAGGAAAGTGAAATGAGCAAAGAAAACTACAAGCAACTTATTGAAAAAGAAAGTGAAAATCTAAACAATCTTTTAGANATAGAAGAATTAAAAGATTTAAAAGAAATGACTTCTGAGTTAAAAGATACTTGGACTAAAAAGCAAGTATTTCGTACAGAAACAGAAGCAAGATTTTCTGTTCTTCAAGATAATCGTTATACTACCCCAGCTGCAAAATATTGGCAGTGTGTTAGAGAACAAGCAACCTATGTAGACAATCTTATGATTTTATCTTTTGAGTATAGAAGAAATCAAGCTAAGATTAATAAGTTAGAGGAACAAATAAGAACAGAAAAAGATGAACATGAAAAAATTAATTTTGAAATTGACTTAGATGAATGTCGTTTTTATAAAGCTTCTCATGAAAGAACAGCTCATCATAGAATGAGAGAAATTAAAATGTGGTCTAAACTTAAAAAAGAATTTAATGATGGTTCATTTGATACAAAAGATGTTAATCAACATCAATTAGAATCCTATGGAAGACAGTATGCTATCAAAGCTAAAAATTTAACAGAAAATTCTGATGAAGCAGATAAGTTTAATGTGCTAGGACAACTTGAATCACTACAAAGAATTAAAAAATCTGGTGAGTTATTATCTAACGAAGAAAAAGAAAAATTAAATTACAATAAATCTGAAACTTAATTTTTAATTTTTATTATGAAATTTCAACATGTAAATCTAGGACAGACTGTTCTAAAGTATCAAGTGCCATATGATATCTTTATATCACTTAATACAATTTATCAAAATGAATTTAAAAATCTTCCACCTGCTAATAAAACTTTAGTTGGTAAAATACAAAACGAACATTCTGTTTTTTATAATGGAGATGACACGAAAGATATAAAGGGTCATAATTTTTTACCTTATGATATATTAAAATGGTTTGAAGATGTTTATAAACATTATCTAGATTTTAATCAAATTATTAATTATAATCTACATATAAATTCAATATGGATTAATGAAATGAAAGAGCATGAATACAATCCTATTCATATACATAGAGGAAGTTTATTTACAGGACTTTCTAGTGTGATGATACTTGATTTACCTGATACTTATGGAGTAGAATATTCTGCTAAAGATAAACCACAGAATGGTGCTCTAAATATGTTTGGTTCATCAACAGGTCAGTTTGCTAAAACTGATTATACACCAGCAATAAGAACTGGTGATTTTTATGTTTTTCCTTATGACATGCGACATTGTGTTTATCCTTTTAACAGTACAAATCAAACGAGAAGAACACTGGCTGCAAATTGTGATGTAGATTATAATCCTATTGAGAATCGAGGAGCATGTGCAAGATGAATAATAAACAGAGATATTATAATCAACCTTGTTCAATAAGTGAACCTAATTGGAAATCATATGTTGTAAAGACTACAGGTGAACCTGTATTTACACCAGAACAATGTAACAAGATAATAGACACAGGTCGTTCTCAACCAAAAAGAACAGGTAAGATAGGTAAAAAAGGTTCGTTAACTGATACTACAATTAGAACAGACACAAGATTAAGTCATATTTCTTGGATTCCATATGGCATGTTAGAGCCAATGTATCGACAACTTGAAACAGTTATGCACAATACAAATAGAAATCACTTTGGTTTTGATAATATGCAATTAACCGAACATGCACAGTACACAGAGTATTCAGATGGTGGATTTTATAATTGGCATATGGATAGTGGTGTTAGCTTTGAAAGTGGAAATGAACCTGTTAGAAAAATATCAATGTCTTTATTATTAAATCATGAAAATGAATTTGAGGGTGGTGAGTTAGAATTATGTGGAGAGGGTAATGTAGCACCTTTAACACAAGGACATGCTATCTTCTTTGCTTCTTTTTTAAATCATAGAGTAAAACCAGTGACCAAAGGAGTAAGAAAATCTTTAGTGGTTTGGTTTGGAGGCACACCTTTCAAATGATTAGAGAATTACATTTTCCAACACCGATTTATATTTTTGACCATAATGACCCATCGTTAAATATTCAATTAGAAAAAGATATTTTAAATTGGATGAATGAAGATAAAGGTGTTACTAAAACAAATATTAAAGGTTGGCATTCTACCACAGATATGGATAGGAAACCTGAATATCAAAGATTAGTACAAGGATTATTTGAAGCACAAAATAAAATTTATGAAGAAGAACATTTAACTAGTGAACCTTTTCTAGGTGGTATGTGGGCAAATGTAAATCCACCAGGCGGCATGAATCGTGCTCACATGCACCCTAATTCTTTGTGGTCTGGAGTTTACTATGTTAAGGCACCTAAAAATTGTGGACACTTAAAAATAGATGACCCAAGAACATCAGCTGCTATGTCTAGACCAATTTTAAAAGAGGGGGAAACACCAAATAGACTGTGGAGAGAAACTCACTATGAACCAATAGCAGGCCGTTGTATTATGTTTCCCTCATGGGTAACTCATTGTGTAGAGCCTAATNATTCAGATGATATAAGAATATCTGTATCATTTAATTTTTTACAAAAAATTTTAATGGTGTAAAATATGTTTAAAGAAAAAAAATATCAANTAATTAAAAANGCAATNTCTTATGAGTTAGCAAANTTTGCTTTTAACTATCAGTTGTTAAGAAGACAAGCTGTTNCATATATGTATGAGGGTAATTATACAGCAGACAATGGACATTATGGACATTTTAAAGACCCACAAGCTCCAGGTGTGTATTCTGAATATTCAGATATGTTTATGGAAACTTTGTTAGTAAAAGTTTTACCTATTCTAGAAAAAGAAACAGATTTAAAGTTAATGCCAACATATTCTTATATGAGAGTATATGAAAAAGGTTCAATATTAGAAAGACACACAGACAGATTTTCTTGTGAAGTATCTACTACTTTAAATTTAGGTGGTAGTACATGGCCAATCTATCTCAAAAATACAGAGGAAAAAGTAATAGAAATTAAACTTAACCCTGGTGATATGTTAATATACTCTGGTTGTGAATTAGAACATTGGAGAGATAAATTTGAGGGTGAGTTATGTGGACAAGTCTTTTTACACTATAATGATATGTCTAATTCTAAATGGAAAGACAATGCATATGATGGTAGACCACATTTAGGCCTGCCTACTTGGTTTAAAGGAAAAAAAGTATTATAAATAATAGAAAAAGTCAATCTAAGGAATTAAATATATGACAAGAGCAAGAGAAAATGCATCTGTTAAATTTGCAACAGCAGTTATAACAGGAGATACTACAATGGTAGCAGGAAAATCTTATGCAGTTAATACAACAAGTGGTGCAATTACTATGACATTACCATCTAGTGCTGATGGTGGAGATTACATACAGATTATAGATTATGCTGCAACGGCAGATACTAATGCAATAACCATAGGTAGAAACTCACATAAAATTCAAGGAGCAACAGCAGACCTAACAGTAGGAACAGAAAGAGCTGCATTTGGATTAGTGTATATTGATGCTACTCAAGGTTGGTTACTTACAGAAAAATAAGGAGTGACCCATGGCAGATTATAAAGACATTAAATATAATGTGGATTATAGCGACACATCAGGAGCAGGTGGATTAGTAAAAATAACATCAATACATCAAGCTCAAAATGATAATGATGCTGGTAGTGATACATTTGATTTTACTACTGGTATTGATGATACTTATGATGTTTATGTCTTTGAATTATCTGGAATGATTCCTCATGGTACAGTACAACTATCATTTCAAGTGGACACAGGCACTAATACAAATTATAATATAACAAATACATCTATGGTACTCAGTTGGTATCATGGTCATGATGGTGCAGTAGGTGCTGGTGGACATGGTGGTCCTACTGATAATGATACTGGTTTTATAAAATTTACCCCACCACAAAAAGGTTCTGGTGACCCTGGCGATTTCCAAACTAGAGGTGCTCAAGGTGGATATTTATATTTGTTTAATCCTAGTTCATCAACATTTGAAAAACATTGGATGGCTAAAATGAGTGGAACAGGAGCTGCAGGTGCTACTCAATATGTAGAAGTTTATGAAAGTGCTGGTTATTTTCAAACAACCACAGCAATAACTCGTGTAAGATTTAAGTATAGTACAGGTAAAATAGATGGTGGTAGAATTACTATGTTTGGACTAGCAAAATAATGGCAAATTATAAAGATATAAAATTTAATTTCACTGCAAGTTCTAATGCAACAGGTCTTGGTGGTGCTTGGACACTTATTAAAACACAAACAGTTTCTAGTTCTGTTGCAGCTATAGACTTTATTCATGGTACTAGTTCTGTTGTTTTTGATGACACTTATGAAACATATTTAATTACATGTTGTAATATGCATCCAGCAAATCAAAAACCCGAATTACGATTTCACCCTGGCGATGGTGACTTTACAGATAGTAAAACTAGTTGCCAATGGATTCAAAGAATGAGTTATGGTGATGGTAGTGTCACAGTTGGAGTAGATGATACTAATGATTTACAACAAGGAACAGGTGGACAACCTGTTGCTATAAATGTAGGTAATGGTAATGCAACCGATTCGTGTTCTGGTCATATTTATTTTCATGGACCTGGAGAAACTGACCAATATAAAAATTTTATATATGATTTTATTAGTGTCACACCTGATGAAATGGAAGCTTGTCATGGTGGTTCAAATATACAAATAACAGGAGCCGTAGATAGATTTAGAATTGATTTTTCATCTGGTAATATAGATGCTGGAAGTATATCTCTTTATGGATTTAGTGAATCATAATGGCAACTTATAAATCAATATCAAAAAGCTTTTCTTGGGGTTCTGGGTTTACTGGTGGGGATTCTTTATCTAAAATATCTACAAGTACAGCATCATCTGATTCAGTTGTTAATATTACTTCTGGTATAGATTCTACTTACAATGCTTACATAATATATTATAATTCAGTTCATCCATCTGCTGGCTCTAAGTTAACATGTCAATTTACAACAAATGGTTCGGACTTTGATTTATCATTGTGTACTGCTCAAACTAATGGGTCAAATACAGAGGCTGGAACTGCAAGTAATAATAATGCAGATGCAAGTGAAGACCAAAATAGTGGTACAGCATATCAATCAATAGGATATGCAGATACTATTGAAACTAATGCTGAATCATGTTGTAATGGATTTCTCTGGTTATATGGGCCAGGAAATACAACATTTCACAAACATTTTTATAGTAGGACTACTGCAAAAGATGATGCACCAGGTGGAGCACATACATTTACAGCAGGACAAATTAAAACTGCATCAGCAGTTACAGGTATTTCATTTAAAATGAGTTCTGGTAACATAGATAGTGGTACATTTACATTATATGGAATAGGAAAATAGGAGAAAAATAATGCCGAGATATATATTAGAAAATGGAGTTAGGCGTCAAATGACAGATGCAGAAGAAACAGCAAGAGATGCTGAAGAAACTGCTTGGGCAAATGGTGCTCTTGATAGAGCAATGGACACTCTAAGAACAAATAGAGATAGAATAATAGCTGAAACTGATTATTTAGCTTTGAGTGATGTCACAATGTCTGATGCTTGGAAAACATATAGACAATCACTTAGAGATATAACTAGTGGTGTAGATACAGTAGAGAAAGCTGAAAATGTCACATGGCCAACAAAACCATCATAATAGTTTGTATAAATAAACATATATTCAATAGGATAAAAAATTATGACACGAAGTAGAGAAGTATCGAAAGGCGCAACTAGAGTAGAATTTGTATATACTGCTACGGCAGGACAAACATCTTTTAGTGGAAATGATGCTAATAGTAATTCACTAGCATATACTGCTGGACAAATAGATGTATTCCTTAATGGTGTTAGATTAGCAGCCGCCGATTATACAGCAACGAATGGAACAGCTGTAGTTTTAGGAGTAGGTGCAGAGGCATCTGATACTTTAAACATAAATGCATTTGGAACATTTAGTGTTGCAGATGTTTTAGTCGATAGATTAGAATTTGATTACACTGCTACTGCTGGACAAACAACCTTTACAGGAAGTGATAACGATTCACAAACAATGGCATATACTGCTGGTCGTAT
>PAHL01000052.1 GCA_002711185.1 Flavobacteriaceae bacterium | reverse complement strand
TATCAAATAAATTAAGATGATAAATGAAGAATTAATTATCCTTGGGATTGATCCAGGAACAACCATTATGGGATTTGGAGTAATCAAAGTTTTCGATAATAAAATGCATTTACTAGAATTAAACGAACTTCAATTAAAGAAAGAAAAGGATCATTACACTAAACTTAAATTAATCTTTGAAAGAACACTAAATCTAATAGATAATTATCATCCTGACGAACTTGCTATTGAAGCCCCTTTTTTTGGAAAAAATGTTCAATCAATGCTAAAGCTTGGAAGGGCTCAGGGCGTTGCAATATCTGCAGGTTTATCAAGAGAATTGGTTATAGCAGAGTATTCTCCCAAAAAAATAAAAATGTCCATTACTGGAAATGGAAATGCATCTAAGGAACAAGTTGCCAAAATGCTTCAAAATATTTTTAAAATCAAGTCATTACCAAAAAACTTGGACTCTACCGATGGATTAGCTGCGGCAGTTTGTCATTTTTATAATAGAGGATCAATTGATGCTAAAAAAAAATATTCAAGTTGGTCATCATTCATAAGTCAAAACCCATCAAAAATTAAATAGTACAAAAATAAATGGCAGGAGTATATTTTCACTTTCCTTTTTGTAAACAAGCTTGTACTTATTGTAACTTTCATTTTTCCACTTCTTTAAATAAAAAAAATTTAATGATTACATCAATGTTAAAGGAGCTTAAATTAAGAAAAGACTTTTTTAATAATGATATTATAGATAGTATTTATTTCGGAGGGGGAACACCATCATTAATAGACGCTAATTTAATTGGAGAATTTATTTTATATGTAAAAGAAAACTTTAAAGTTTCTGATGACATAGAGATTACTTTAGAATTAAATCCTGATGATTCATCAATAAAATATTTAACAAGTTTAAAAGAAAATCAGGTTAATAGACTGAGTATTGGAATTCAGTCTTTTAATCAAGAAGATCTTTTTTTAATGAATAGGTCTCATACCGCTAATCAATCTTATGATACAATAAAAATGGTAAAAGATCTTTTTGATAATTTTTCTTTGGATTTAATTTATGGAATACCTCATAGCAACATTGATAAATGGAAATTTAATTTAAATGAGGCATTATCATTTGACCCTCCACATATTTCTTCTTATGCACTAACTGTTGAGGATAAAACTATTTTAAAAAAACAGATTTTGTCTGGAGAATTAATTCCCCTTGGAGAGTTAGATATTGAAAAACAATATTGGCATATGATAAATTATTTAGAAGAGATTAACTATCATAATTATGAATTTTCAAATTTTTCGAAACCAGGATATTATTCAAAAAATAACTTGGGATATTGGGGTGGAAAAGCATATTTAGGAATTGGTCCATCTGCACATAGTTTCGATGGAAATATGACAAGAAGTTGGAATGTAAGTCAAAATATGTCATATTTAAACTCCATAAAAAAAAATTCTTTGCCTTTATCAAAGGAGTTACTTAGTTTAAAAGATAGATTTAATGAATTAATAATGACAGGATTGAGAACTTCTTCGGGGGTTTCAACCAAAGAAATCAAGGATAAAATTGGAGAAAAGTTTGTATGTTATTTAGAGGATAACGCCAAGAAAAGAGTTTTATCTAAAGACTTATATTGGGATGGTGATTATCTCCATGTTTCAAAAAAATCTAAGTTTTTGTCTGACGGAATAGCTTCTGATCTTTTTTTGATAAATCTTTAATTTACACTAAAAAGCTCTGCAAAGTTTTTATGAAAATAAGGAATAGTTTCAATGCCCTTGAAAAAATTAAAAACTCCAAAATGTTCATTTGGAGAATGAATAGAATCACTATCAAGTCCAAAACCCATTAAAATTGTCTTACATCCAAGCACTTCCTCAAACATAGGAACAATTGGAATACTTCCCCCATCTCTAACTGAGTGAGGGGGTTTGCCAAAACTTTTTTTATATGCTAAATGAGCTGCCTTATATGCAATACTATTAGTTGGAGTCACATACGCTTGTCCACCATGATGTGTTTTAATATCTACATTAACTGACTTTGGTGCAATACTTTTAAAATGTTTTATAAACAATTTACTAATTTTTTTCCAGTTTTGATTTGGAACTAATCGCATAGAAATTTTTGCGTTGGCTTCACTTGGTATAACTGTTTTTGCACCCTCACCTGAATAACCTCCCCAGATACCATTAACATCCAGTGTTGGACGAATAGATTTTCTCTCAGGAGTTGTAAAACCTTTTTCTCCAGATACTGAACCTATACTGAGTGACTTTTTAAATAATTCTAAATCAAACGGAACTTTTGACATTTCTTTCCTTTCTGAATCACTAACATCTAGTATATCATCATAAAATCCAGGTATTGTAATTTTATTGTTTTCATCTTTTAAAGAACTAATCATTTGACATAGTACATTAATAGGATTTGCAACCGTACCACCATATAAGCCTGAATGTAGATCTCTATTAGGTCCAGTTAACTTAACTTCCATATAACTCAAACCTCTCAATCCAGTTGTTATTGAAGGTTGATCATTATTTNGAATTCCTGTATCAGAAATTAAAATAACATCTGATTTTAATTTTTTTTGATTTTCTTTAACAAAAAATTCTAAGTTACTGCTTCCAACCTCTTCTTCTCCTTCAATCATNAGCTTAACATTACATGGGAGCTCATTTTTTGAAATCATTATTTCCAGAGCTTTAATATGCATAAATGTTTGCCCCTTATCATCACATGCACCNCTTGCATATATTGCACCTTCAGGATGGTTTTTTGTTTTTTTTATTACTGGTTCAAAAGGAGGATTATCCCATAGATCTAANGGATCAGGTGGTTGAACATCATAATGGCCATAAATNAAAATAGTCGGAAGTTTTTCATCAATTATTTTTTCACCAAATACAATAGGATGTCCCTTGGTTTCAATTATTTCAACATTTTCACAGCCAGTTTTAGAAATGGAATTTGACAACCATTCTGCTGCCTTTCTAACAGAGTTTTTGTAGTTAGTATCAGCACTAATTGAGGGNATTTTTAGAAAGTCAATTAGTTCATTAAGGTATTTTTCTTTCTTACTGTTGGACAATAAATACATTGGTATTGTTTTTTTTGTAAAAATAATAAATCATAATAATGATATCTACCATCTCTAATGTTTTTTATAAAACTTGATTATATTTGTTGGCCCTTAANTTTTTNGCGGGTGTGGTGAAATTGGTAGACACGCTAGACTTAGGATCTAGTGCTTCACGGCTTGGGGGTTCGAGTCCCTTCACCCGCACACTACCAACCTCAACATTTTGTTGAGGTTTTTTATCTTTGATAAATGATTCCTTTTACAGCCATAATATTCATTAATTCTATTCTGTTTGCTATTGCATTTGGTCTTAATGAAGAAAATTCAAAGATCTTGTTGGCTGGTTATAACAATATGTCAGAGGAAGAGAGGAAAAAGTTTGATATAAAAAATTATCTTAAATTTTTAAGAAATTTTTTAATATTTATATCNATTAAATCAACTATAATTTTTGGATTAATTTTCTTCTTTGTCAATAATAGATCAGCAGGAATTTACTACTTAATTTTTTTATTAGCCGCGCTAATATTTTGGATGTTTCAAAGCAAAANATATGAAAGATAGATAATAATTATCTTTTAAATTTAAATTTCATAAGCTGAATGTCATCTAAACCTTCGTCATCAAATGGGTATTCCATTTGATCTTGAATATTGTAAAGTGAGATTAAAATAAATTCACTTAAAACAACNACAAAATANGTTAGATAAATTGAGTCTTGACCAGCTCCCATNTTATGAATTATTGTNGGAGTATANACTAAGGGGAAAAGATATATNAAAATNANACAGTATGCTTTNAGGCTAATNGGTGTTCTNTGNAGATAAATTGCAATCAAATTATCTTGACCATCACTAACNTCTCTCAAAAANCGAATTGCTTTTTGTCTTATACCACCAGATATCTCTTCTTCATTTATTTTAAAAAAATTGAAAATGGATTCTGTGTTTGAATCAATCTTTTTAAGATCAATTTCTGGCTTCGAGAGTTCTTTCAAAAAATCATCCTCTAATTTTTTGGTAAGATTAGACAACTCTTTTAGTTTTTCCTCAGTAAGTTTACTCATTTTGAGGTAGTGTTCAATTGTTCTCAAATTACTTCTGAATTGACTAAGGTGTTCAAGAGCCTTTTCTCTTCTTCTAAAGGCCGATCTTATACAAAAAACTAAAGGAAAAATTATTGCAATACTTATTAGGGTTAAATCGATATCGTAATCTATCTGATATTTGTAGGCAAGAAAAAGTACAATCAAAGAAATTATAATTGCTAGAAATGTTTTATAGTTTATAATAACAATGTATCTATTTAGCATAAGGTTAAATATTTTTTATATTTGATAAATTTAACAACTATATTATGAATAAACAATTAAACTTATTATTGTTCCTATTTTTAGGGCTAATCCTTAATGCTCAGGATGACAGTAACTTGTCAGCTTTGTTTCAAATTGAGGAGCCATTAAAAATTAAGCTGAACTACTCCAATAAAGTAATGAATAAAAAAACTAACGACTCAACTTTTATTGAGACGCAAATGTCATATGATGAAGCTGGAACATGGAAAAAAATTGATGTTAGGTTAAGAGCAAGAGGAAACTTTAGAAGAAATGAATGCTATTTTCCTCCAATTAAAATGAAAATCAAAAAAGCAGCAAGAAAAGGAACACTATTTGAGGGAAACAAGAATTTAAAATTNGTTCTTCCTTGTAAGCAGGAGTCTGATAAGAATGANAATATTCTTAANGAATATATGGCTTATAAACTTTATGANCAAATATCTCCTTATCATTTCAATGTTCGAAGAGTGGATATTGANTTTACTGANATTAGAGGTAAAAAAGAAAAAATGCATCAGTTNAANGGTTTTCTNATTGAAGANGATAAAGTTATTGCTAAACGNTTTGANGGAAGGGTTGTAGATAGGTTTATTCANCCACTAGCAATGGATGCGACTGTTTCNGTCCAAAATGCTATTTTTAACTTTATGTTAGGAAATACAGATATATCNGTTGCTTATCAGCANAATGCAAAATTACTTTACATAGAAAAGAAGTTAATTCCCCTTTCTTATGATTTTGATATGTCAGGATTTGTTAATCCAAGTTATGCTACTGTAAATGAAACACTTGGTATTAGTTCTGTTAGAGATAGAAAATATAGGGGTTTTAAAAGAGACACATCAATTATGCAAGATACACGCAAGCTATATATTAGTAAGAAGGATGATTTGATTTCCATTGTTGAATCTCACAAATCTCAATTTGATAGCGAAAAGGAATACAAAGAAACAATTGAGTTCCTTAACGATTTCTATGAAATTATGGAAGACGATAAAAGTTTTCAAAAAGAAATATTAGATGCAATGAGAACCAAATAAATTAAATATACTAATCAGTCTGATCTACCGCGGTTTTTAATTTATCATAAATCGCGGTATTTTCATATATACCGGTAAATAATTTAGAGTTGGGACCATAACTGAAAACTGGCACCATACTAGCGGAGTGACCAATAGTTGTAAAGTCCCCAGAAACAGATTTTTTCTTTAAATTACCCTTTTTAATTGCGA
The DNA here is from genome assembly GCA_002711185.1 of Flavobacteriaceae bacterium. Classification (GTDB taxonomy): domain Bacteria; phylum Bacteroidota; class Bacteroidia; order Flavobacteriales; family Flavobacteriaceae; genus Marivariicella. The sequence goes on along the minus strand of PAHL01000052.1, from coordinate 44,580 downwards.
GTCCACCGGTTTCGTGGTCAGCAGTTACAACAATTAAAGTGTTTTTATCACTTTTCGCATATTCAAGTGCTGACTTAATAGCTATATTAAATTCTTTAAATTCGGATATTATGTAAGGTAAGTCATTTGCATGTCCTCCCCAATCAATTTGTGACGATTCTACCATTAAAAAGAAAGGTTTATTGGAAGATTTTAGTTTCTCTAATGTCGCTTCAACAAGCAGCTCTAAGCTTGGTTTTCTCCCCATAGATTTTTGTGGTGGTTCATCTGAGTAGGTAAAAAAACCTAGCTTATCAGATGAAGAGTTTTTATAATTATTAATATTATTTACAATTGTGTAACCTTCACCTTCCATTTCCTTAACTAAATTTCTTTTATCTTCTCTTCTGTTAAAGTGTTTTTGGCCACCACCAATAAAATAATTAACATTATGAAATCTTAATTGTAGTGCAATATCTTCGTATTGTCTTCTAGAAATCACATTAGCATAAAATGAAGCTGGGGTGGCATGAACAATACTCGAGGTTGCAATAAGTGCAGTGTTATATTCTTTTGTGATACAATATTCTAATATTGATTCTAGCTTTTTATTTTTAGAATTAATACCAATCACACCATTAAATGTTTTTTCACCACATGCCATAGCAGTTCCACTTGCTGCAGAGTCTGTAACTAGTCTGTTATGAGCGTGGGTTTTTTGTAGACCAACAAATTCCATTTCTTCTAGTGAACTAGTATTGCCATTGGAGTATGTTCCTGCAGTTACTTGAGATAGACCCATTCCATCACCTATCATAAAAATAATATTAGGCAGCTTATTTTCAATATTGAAGGATTTGGGGTATTCTTGATCTTGAGAAATTAAATTATTAGAGTGTAGAAAGATTAAAGACAGAAAAAGTACTATCTTAAGATTAATATTCATTATGGGTTTTTTCAGAGATTTACAAAGTTAATAAATGATACTAATCATCCAAGAATAATTCCAATTCATTAAAAATCTTTTCAGTTGCACCCAGATTTTTCATTATGTATTCTCGTGGATTAACTTTGATATAATTTGATTTAATTGATAATTTTTTAACTACCTCGATAAATTCATATTTATTAGATACTGAAAAACAATCTCCTCTCTCAATTAAATCAGTAGCTTCTGGAAACTTTTTATAATTGTCTCCAATTATAATTGGAATTCCATAAACTGCGGGTTCAAGAATATTATGTAATCCTTTTTCTCCCATTCCTCCTCCAACATATGCCCATATTGCATATTTGTATATATATTTTAAGTATCCTATTGAATCAATAATTAAAACTTTTTTTAAATTATCACTTTCATAAGAGTAGGAGCTTAATTTAGCATAAGGTATTTTTAACTTTTTTTCGATTAAAGAAATAGAACTAGGACTACAATCATGTGGGGCTATTATTGCCTTTGGACTTTCTATATTTTCAACATATTCTAAAATTAAATCATAGTCTTCTTCCCATGTACTTCCTGCTATCCAACATTTTTTATTTTTTTTAAAGTGCTCTATTATATTATTTTCGTGTTTATTTGATGCTAATTTATAAACTCTATCCATTCTTGTGTCACCAACACATTTTGAATTTTTAATACCTTCTTTATTCAATAGATGCTCGGATTTATCATCAACAGTATAAAAGTATTTAATAGTTTTAATCTTTTTAAAAAACCAACTTGCCCATGGTTTGAAAAAAAAATTTTTATTGTTAAATCTAGATGATACAGAAATAACTGGAATACTTTTTTTATTCAGAATACCAAGTAAGTTCGGCCAAAATTCATTTTTAATAAGAATTACTAATTTTGGATTGATGAAATTAGTAAGTTCATCAATTTTATTTGAATTCTCAAAAGGAAGATAGCCAGACCAATCACATAAATGATTTTCTAGTTTATTTACAAATGCTGAAGAAGAAAAAAAGGTTAATGCAATTTTATAATTACATTTTTTTTCTTTTAATTTTTTTATTAATGGTATAGATTGCTCATATTCACCAAGAGACGAACAGTGAAACCATATAACATTTGNGCCAAGNGTTTTNTTNTTNTTTATANATNTCATTGTTNNTTTTCTTCCAANAANAAAATNTTTCAATTTATNGCTGAATGGAGATGAAATTNNAANACAAACCCAAACTATCTTTAAAANAAAATTATATAAAAGNTTCAAAATATNCTTTTTTTCAAATTTAGTTAAATAANGTTTGAAATAGTTTTTAATCATTTGTAATTACTTTTGATATTTGATTATTTTTGAATGAAATTTTTTTATGAAAAAAATAAANATGGTTGACCTTGCAGGTCAATANAGTGCAATCGAAAATGANGTAAACNAAGCNATNNAAGATGTTATAAANACNACATCCTTTATCAATGGACCATCAGTATCAATTTTTCAAAAAAATCTTGAAAATTATTTAAGTNTAAAAAATGTTATTCCNTGTGCTAATGGAACTGATGCGCTNCANATAGCNTTAATGAGTCTTNATTTAAAACCTGGAGATGAGGTNATNACAGTTGATTTTACATTTGCCTCAACNGTTGAAGTGATTTCCCTGTTGAATTTAACACCTGTTTTGGTTGATGTTGAAATNGATACTTTNAATATTGATATTNAATCACTTGAATCTGCAATAACAAAAAAAACTANAGTTATNATTCCTGTTCATTTGTTTGGACAAGCAGCNAACATGGAAAAAATAATGCTNATAGCAAAAAAATNTAATTTANATGTTNTTGAAGATACAGCNCAAGCTNTAGGTGCAANCTATANNTTTTCNAGTGGAAAAAAACAAAAAGTTGGAACAATAGGAACAATNGGAACNACNTCATTTTTTCCTTCAAAAAATCTNGGNGCTTATGGTGATGGAGGTGCTATTTTTACTAACGATGATNANTTAGCAAAAAAAATTCGTGGAATTGNAAANCATGGAATGTATGAAAGATATCATCATGANATTGTTGGAGTNAACTCTNGGTTAGATTCTATNCAGGCTGCAATNTTAAATGTTAAATTAAANNTTCTNGATCAATACAATAANTCAAGAAAAATTGCAGCATCAAAATANTCAGAATTATTAAGTAANAACAATAAAATAAAAATACCCAAANTAGTTGGTGATAATGACTCACATGTCTTCCATCAGTATACAATCATATTAGATTCAAAAGAAAGGGATGAATTGGTAAAGTATTTTGTGCAAAATCAGATTCCCTATGGAATTTATTATCCAATTCCTCTTCATAAACAAAACGCATACAAAAGCGATAGATTCTTAGAAGATGACTTTAAAAACACCATTAGTCTTTGCAAATCTGTAATTTCATTACCTATGCATACAGAATTAAACAATGAACAAATTAATTTTATATGTAGTAAAATCATCAGTTTTTTCAAATAAAATTTTTTTGTAGTTTAGTTTAAAAAGTAAAAATGAAAAACTTTTTATTTATCCTATTTTTTAGCTCTTTAATAAAAGTTCAGTCTCAACAAACGTATATATATTGTGGGAATTTATTTGACTCAAAATCCGGAAAAGTCGAAAAAAATAGAACTATAATTATAGAAAAAGAAAAAATTCTTTCAGTTGAAAAAGGATTTATACTCCCTAAAAGTAATAATACTAAATTAATTGATCTTAAATCTAAAACTGTAATGCCTGGCTTTATTGATATGCATGTGCACATAGAAGGCCAGTCAAGTAAAAATTCATATTTAAATGAATTTACTCTTAACGACTCAGACATTGCATATGACGCTGCTATTTTTGCTAATAAAACTCTAATGGCAGGCTTTACAAGCGTTAGGGATGTTGGTGGAAGGGGTGTTAATGTTTCACTTAGAAATGCAATAAATCAAGGCAAGGTTTCAGGTCCAAGAATTTTTACTGCTGAGAAGGCAATTGGAACAACAGGTGGACATGCGGACCCAACNAATGGTTATAAAAATGAAATAGTTGGTGATCCTGGACCAAAGGATGGTGTTATCAATTCAATAGATGATGCAAAAAAAGCAGTAAGACAAAGATATAAAAATGGTGCTGATTTAATAAAAATTACAGCCACTGGTGGGGTTCTTAGTATGGCTGAAAATGGAGAAAATCCACAGTTTTCAATTGAAGAGATTAAGGAAATTGTTAAAACTGCAAATGACTATGGGATGCACGTTGCAGCGCATGCACATGGTGATGAGGGCATGTATAGAGCTGTACTCGCTGGAGTTAAAACAATAGAACATGGTACTTTAATGAGTGAGAGAACAATGGATCTAATGATAGAAAAAAATGCTTATTTGGTTCCAACAATGACCGCGGGTAAAAGTGTAGTAGAAAAAGCATTGATACCCGGCTATTATCCTGATATCATCGTTCCTAAAGCACTAAAAATAGGACCAGTTATTCAAGAAACATTTTCTAAAGCATATTCTAAAGGAGTCCAAATTTCTTTTGGTACAGATGCTGGTGTTTTTGATCATGGTTTAAATGCAAAAGAATTTATTTATATGGTTGAAGCTGGGATGCCAGAAAATGAAGCAATCCAATCAGCTACTATTACTAATGCATTAATATTAAATAAAGAGAATACTTTAGGTCAAATTTCTAAGGGTTTTTTTGCAGATATTATAGCTACAAATGAAAATCCGTTAGAGAATATTAATACCTTAACTGATGTTGTTTTTGTGATGAAAAATGGAAGTGTTTATAAGAATTGAATTTAGAACACAGCTTTAACCGTTTCAATATTTACATCTATTTTTTTATTTAGACCCTGAAGCACATTGCCCGGTCCAGTTTCTACAAATTTTTTTGTTCCATCTGAAATCATATTTTTAATTGTTTGATTCCACCTCACAGGGCCGGTTAGTTGGTTAATTAAATTTTCCTTAATTATACCGGGATCGGTCTCTGCAAGAGAGGTAAAATTTTGATAAATTGGACAAATTGGGGCTTTAAATGAGGTGTTGTTAATTGCTTTTTCTAATTTGTTTTTTGCTGAATCCATTAAAGGTGAATGAAAAGCACCATGAACAGGTAAAAGAACAGCTCTTTTTGCTCCTTTTTTTATTAGTTTTTCACATGTATTTTGAACAGCATTAAATTCCCCAGAAATTACAACTTGACCAGGGCAATTGAAGTTTGCTGCCACAACAACTCCCTTAACATTATTACAAATATCTTGAACACATTTATCTTTCATACCAAGAATTGCAGCCATCGTACCTTTTGTTAACTCACATGCTTTATGCATGGCTTCTGCACGTTTTTTAACAAGCAATAAACCTTCACTAAAAGATATGCCTTCAGCTGCTGCCAAAGCAGAAAATTCTCCTAGGGAATGTCCAGCTACTGCATCTGGTTTAAATGATTTATTTAATAATTTGGATAGAATAACAGAAAATATAAAAATAGAAGGTTGAGTAACTTTAGTTTTTTTTAATTCTTCTGTTGACCCTTCAAGCATAATTTCTGATATTTTAAAACCCAATATTTCATCTGATTCTTTAAAAATTTTTTCACCTAGTTTATTTTTAAATAATTCTTTACCCATTCCTTTGAANTGAGAACCTTGTCCAGGAAATATATATGCTTTCATAATTTTTTTCTTTTATATCTGAGGTAAGACCAACTAAGATCATCTGGAGACATTGAAGAAATTCTTTCTTTTAAAATTAACTCCCATTTNTGATTTGGAATTTCNGGAAAAAATGTATCCCCATCAAAATCNTGGTGAACTCGCGTAAGTTCAATTATATCAGCAAATTCCATGCTCTGTGAGTATATTTCTCCGCCACCAATAATAAAAGGTTGGGGATCATTTTTAACAAGTGATAAGGCCTCTTTTATAGAATAACATATTTCAGTATTCTCAGCAAAAAATTTTTTATTTCTAGTTACTATAATATTCCTTCTGTTGGGTAGGGCTTTTGACATAGACTCAAATGTTTTTCTCCCCATAATTACAGCGTGTCCTGTGGTCAATTTTTTAAAGCGCATTAAGTCTTCTGGAATTCTCCAGATGAGACCATTGTTTTTACCTAAAACATTATTTTCAGATGCGGCAGCAATGATTGTTATTCCTCTTAATTCAAATTTATAATCCATTAAATTTTTATAAAATTATTGTTAAATATACTTTTATAAGTTTTATTTTTTTTATCCAAAAACTCTAAACAAATATCTATTTTTACTCGCAAAACTAAGATTAATTAATTATAAAATAATATGCGTTACTTATTTCCTGTTTTAGAGTCATCAGTTTATTTGAATACCGCATATGTTGGACCAATGTCAAATGAATTATACAATTATAGAAAAAAAATTGACAAGCAGTTTTTGAATAATGGCGATAAGTTCAAAATTGATAGCTTAGAAAAGATAAGTTTTTATAAAAAAACCATTTCATCATTTATAAATTCTAAAAAGGAAAATACGTTTTTTACTGTAAATTTTTCTACAGGATTTAGATATATTTTAGATTTGATTCCAAGCGGTGCTGCAATCTTAACAATTAAAAATGATTATGATTCATTACTAAGCGCCTTACAAGAGAGAGACTTCAAGGTAGATTATATTGAAATTAGCCCAGATTATGAGAATGAAATTGAGAAACAATTGAAAAAAAAACCTTATTTGGTTTTAACTTTATCGGTAGTTCAATTTTTATCAGGTATTAAAATTGATTTTGAAAAATTAAATGAAATTAAAAAGAATAATCCAAATCTTATAATTATTGGTGATACAACTCAATTTGTAGGTTCTGATATTTTTGATTTTAATAATTCTCCATTTGATGTGGTCGTTGGCAGTGGCTATAAATGGCTCCTCGCTGGATTTGGGAACGCTTACATTTCAGTTTCAGATGATTTTATTGCTAAAACAAATTCTTCAACTAATTTGATATTCGATAAAGTCTATTCTGGCCATATTAACTACTTAGGTGCTTCATCTTTAAATTTTTCAATCAAATTTTTACAAGACAATGATTTTAAAACCTTAATTCAAAAGAAAAAGAAATTAAGTCTTTTATTAAGAGATGAATTAGATAATTTAGGATTAATCNCTCCGATTGTAAAGAAGAGAAAATCACACTCTGGTATTTTTAATATACCAGGAAATAAGAATTTACATAAAAAGCTCATGAAAAATGGTATTAGATGTTCTTTAAGAGGAGATGGAGTAAGAGTCTCAGTACATTTTTACAATAATAATTCTGATATAAAGAAACTAATCAAAGTTCTAAAAAATTAAATTGAAACAGCACCTTTAATTAGAGGATACGGATCATAATCAATTATTTCAATATCGTCATATGTGAAATCAAAAATATTTTTTATATCTGGGTTTAAGATTGCTTTTGGTAATCTTCTTGGTATTCTCGATAACTGTTTGTTTATCTGTTCTTTGTGGTTAGAATAGATATGTGCATCACCAAACGTATGAACAAATTCACCTGGATGATTACCCGTTACTTGAGCTAACATCATATTTAAAAGAGCATACGAAGCTATATTAAATGGAACCCCTAAGAAAACGTCTGCACTTCTTTGATATAATTGTAAAGAGAGTTTACCACCCGCTAAATAACATTGAAAAAAAGTATGGCATGGAGGAAGAGCTGCCTTATTGTTAGCTATATTTTCTGAAAAGGAAATAGAGGTGTCAGGAAGAACTGATGGGTTCCAGGCATTAACAATTATTCTTCGACTATCTGGATTAAATTTAATCGTTCTTATCATTTCTTTTATCTGATCAATGTTCTCGCTATTCCAATTCCTCCATTGATGTCCATACACTGGACCCAAATCTCCTTTTTTATTAGCCCATTCATTCCATATTCTAACACCATTTTCTTTTAGGTATTTAATATTTGTATCACCTTTAAGAAACCACAATAATTCATGAATAACAGATTTAACATGAATTTTTTTAGTTGTAACTAAGGGAAAACCTTCATCTAAATTAAATCTCATTTGATATCCAAAAATACTTTTTGTACCAGTACCTGTTCTATCAGTTTTTTCAACCCCATTAGACTGTATATGCCTTATCAGATCAATATATTGTCGCATATTTTTTTTTATAAAGATACATTGAATGTTTTTCAGAATTGATTAATAAATCAAAGATTTATCAAGATAAAATGAACAGATCTATTTGTTTCTTTTGGATATAAGATCTCGAATTTTCGCAGCTTTTTCGTATTGCTCGGAAACAACAAGTTTTTTTAGTAAACTTTTTAGTTTTGATAAAGAAAAACTCTCAAGTTCTTGTGGTAGATTTTTTTCTTGTGTATTTTTTGTCACATCTTCGATTAAATCATCTGCATAGANATTCTTTTTGTTTTCTTTTTTGAGGNTCGATATGAAGCTGGCGGATTTCATTATTGAATCGTAAATATAAATTGGAGCTTTAAACCTAAGNCCCATTGCAATTGCATCTGATGTTCTTGCATCAATTGGTATTTCTCTATGATTATTTTCACAGATTATATTAGAATAGAAGACCCCATCAATAAGCTTATGAATTATTATNTTTTTGATAATTATTTTAAATTCATCGGCAAAATTTTTAAACAAATCGTGAGTCAAGGGTCTTGGAGGCTTAATCTCTCTCTCAAGCTCCAATGCAATAGCCTGTGCCTCAAAACCACCTATTATGATTGGAAGTTTCCTNTGTTCATTTTCATCTGTCAAGATTAGAGCATATGCCCCAGATTGNTTTTCACTGTAGGAAATACCNTTGATTTTAAGTTCAATTAATTTCATTTATATTTTTTAGATTGATCAAAAAACTTGTTTAATATCGCAAATAAATTTTAAAAATTCATGTTTTGTTTATTAAAAAAAAGTATTAATGATTAAGATTTTAATCAGAATGAAATCATTAAATTTGTTGACAAAATTTATTTAATGAAGACTATTCAATTTAGAGAAGCTATTGCTGAGGCTATGTCTGAGGAAATGAGAAGAGATAACACNATATATCTTATGGGAGAGGAGGTAGCTGAATATAATGGTGCTTATAAAGCATCAAAAGGAATGTTAGAGGAGTTTGGTGAGAAGAGAGTAATCGATACACCTATCTCTGAGGCGGGATTTTCTGGTATAGGAGTCGGTTCCACAATGACAGGTGCAAGACCTATTATTGAGTATATGACATTTAATTTTGCCTTAGTTGGAATTGATCAAATCATAAATAATGCNGCAAAGATTAGACAAATGTCTGGGGGTCAATTTCCCTGTCCTATTGTTTTTAGAGGGCCAACAGGCTCAGCAGGTCAACTTGGAGCTACTCATTCACAAGCATTTGATAATTGGTANGCCAATACTCCAGGTTTAAAAGTAGTAGTACCCTCAAACCCTTATGATGCCAAAGGATTATTAAAAGCAGCAATCAGAGATGACGACCCAGTAATTTTTATGGAATCTGAACAGATGTATGGCGATAAAGGTGANGTGCCTGAAGGAGAATATATAATTCCAATAGGAGTTTCAGATACTAAAAGATCTGGAAAGGATGTAACAATAGTTTCTTATGGAAAAATTATAAANGAAGTATTTAAGGCTGCTGAAATTTTNTCCAAAGAAAATATTGACTGTGAAATAATTGATTTAAGAACTATTAGACCAATGGATCACAAAAGTATATTTGATTCAGTCAAGAAAACTAACAGACTAGTTATTTTAGAAGAATCATGGCCATTTGGTAATATATCCACTGAAATTACTTATCAAGTGCAAAATCAAATTTTTGATTATCTTGACGCACCAATTGAAAAAATTAACACCGCTGACACTCCTGCACCATATTCTCCTGTTCTTTTGAAAGAATGGTTGCCCAATTATGAGGATGTTATAAAATCAGTTAAAAAAGTAATTTATTACAATACTTAAAATACTTTCACCTAATTGAATGGGATTTACTATTTTTACGCGCTAAACCAAAAACAGAACTTATAATGGAAGCTAAAATAATTTATATACCTATAATTCTATCTCTTTTAGGACTTATATTCATGTATGTAAAAGCTACATGGGTTAGAAATCAAGATCCAGGCAATAAAAGAATGCAAGAAATATCAACTTCTATTAAACAGGGTGCATTGGCTTTTTTAAATGCAGAATACAGATTATTGTTTATTTTTGTAATTATAGCTTCAATAGCATTGTTTGCTATCTCTCTGATGGTAGCTTCAACTAGCTGGATGATTGTTCCAGCCTTTATAATTGGAGCTGTTTTTTCTGCACTTGCAGGAAATATTGGTATGCGAATTGCAACAGAGGCTAATGCAAGAACTGCGGAAGCTGCTAAAACAAGTTTACCAAAAGCTTTACAGGTATCATTTGGTGGAGGAACAGTTATGGGTCTTGGAGTTGCTGGACTAGCTGTTTTTGGATTAACAATTTTATTTTTATTTTTTTTAAACCAGTTTATCATAGGTGAACAATCCTTTTACATGGAAATGACAGTAGTCTTAGAAACTTTAGCTGGTTTTTCCCTAGGTGCAGAATCGATTGCTTTATTTGCTAGAGTTGGTGGAGGTATTTATACCAAAGCAGCTGATGTTGGAGCTGATTTAGTTGGTAAAGTTGAAGCAGGAATTCCTGAAGATGATCCACGAAATCCAGCTACTATTGCTGATAATGTAGGCGATAACGTTGGAGATGTAGCTGGGATGGGTGCAGATCTATTTGGATCATATGTTGCGACAGTTTTAGCTGCGATGGTATTAGGAAATTATGTGATTCGTGATATGTCAGTTGAAAATCAGTTTACCGATCAATTTAATAATATGGGACCCATTTTACTCCCTGTTGTCATTGCTGGATTTGGGATTCTAGCATCAATTATCGGGACTTTTTTTGTGAAAATAAGTGATAATAAATCAAAAGAATCGAAAGTTCAGTCTGCATTAGATCTTGGTAATTGGATATCTATAATTATTACACTTTTAGCATCTTACTTTTTAATTAAATGGATGTTACCATCAAAAATGAGTATGATGTTTTTTGGTGAGGGATATCGAATTGTTTCTTCAATAAATGTATTTGGAGCAGCATGTATTGGACTTTCAGTCGGAGCTTTAATCTCTTTAGTAACTGCATACTATACTAGTCTTGGTAAAAAACCAGTGCTTGAAATTGTTAGAAATAGTTCAACTGGTGCCGCTACAAATATAATTGCAGGTTTAGCAGTTGGAATGAAATCTACATTTTCTTCAGTTATTCTTTTTGCTGCTGCAATTTATGGATCATATTCACTAGCTGGTTTTTATGGAGTGGCTCTCGCTGCATCTGCCATGATGGCAACAACTGCAATGCAGCTGGCAATTGATGCATTTGGTCCAATAGCAGATAATGCTGGAGGAGTAGCTGAAATGAGTGAGCTTCCAAAAGAGGTTAGAGAAAGAACAGATATTTTAGATTCAGTTGGTAATACAACAGCTGCTGTTGGTAAAGGTTTTGCAATTGCCTCAGCTGCATTAACAGCTTTAGCTTTATTTGCAGCATATGTTACATTTACTGGTATTGACGGAATCAATATATTCAAAGCAGATGTTTTATCAATGCTTTTTGTAGGAGGTATGATCCCTGTTGTTTTTTCAGCGTTAGCAATGCAATCAGTTGGAAAAGCCGCAATGGAGATGGTTGAGGAAGTTCGAAGACAATTTAAGGAAATACCAGGAATAATGGAAGGTACCGGTATCCCAGAATATGCTAAGTGTGTTGATATTTCAACCAAGGCTGCTTTAAAAGAGATGTTGTTACCTGGTTTAATAACAATTATAACACCAATAATTATTGGTTTATTATTTGGTGCTGAGCCACTTGGTGGATATATGGCCGGAGTTTGTGTTAGTGGAGTGATGTGGGCAATTTTTCAAAATAATGCAGGTGGAGCATGGGATAATGCTAAGAAGTCATTTGAAGCCGGTGTTGAAATTAACGGTGAAATGACATACAAAGGTTCCGAGGCCCACAAAGCTGCAGTTACTGGAGATACAGTTGGAGATCCATTTAAAGATACTTCTGGACCATCAATGAACATATTAATCAAATTAACATGCTTGGTAGGACTAGTAATAGCACCTCTATTGGGTAATCATGATTCTGAATCAGCTTTGTTGGATTTTAATAATGAAAATCTTGAGATTAAAATTCAGGAAAATGAAAAGAAAGAATACTCAGTTGAAATTAAGGCTGAAAATGAAAAAACGAAAGAGTTATTAATTGAGGTTAAAATTTCTGGAAATCAAAAAAATGTAATGAGCGCAGTTGAAAATATTACTCCTGAAATCAATCAAATTATAGATATTGATTCATAACTTTAAAGTATTATTTTTTTATTTTCTCGTCAATTTTTTTTATGATATACGTTAAATCTTCTTTATTATCTACAAAATCAAGATCATTTGCATCAATTATTAATAGTTTTCCTTTTTCATAAGTAGAAATCCATGCTTCATACCTTTCGTTCAATCTACTTAGGTATTCTATNCTTATAGTGTTTTCATATTCACGGCCTCTTTTGTGAATTTTATTTACAAGATTAGGAATCGAATTCCTTATATAAATCAATAGATCTGGAGAGGAAATGGTATCTTCCATTAACTCAAATAGTGACAAATAGTTTTTAAAATCTCTTTGGTTCATGAGACCCATTGAGTGAAGATTAGGAGCAAAAATAAATGCATCCTCATAAATTGTTCTGTCTTGAATAACATTTTTATTTGATTTTCCAATATCAATAAGTTGTTCAAACCTACTTTTTAAAAAATATATTTGAAGATTAAATGACCATCTTTCCATGTGATTATAAAAATCATCGAGGTAGGGATTATCAATTACATCTTCATAGTGTGCTTGCCATTTATAATGGTCAGCAAGGAGCTTGGTTAAACTAGTTTTTCCAGCACCAATATTACCAGCAACAGATACCTGCATTTTAGAGACTTTTAGGGTTAAATAAATATAAATTTTACAAAGCTGTGAAAACAGGTCTATAATTTAAAAACGAAATTTACAAAAAAAACAATTTTGTATTTAAAAAAATTAATACTAATTTTATTAAAAAATAACGAGGAAGGATTTGACTGATTGCAACCTCATTAAAAAATTGCTAAAGCAGAGTTGCTTCCACAAAAACATGTGATCAAATCCTTCCCAAAGCTACGTTTGTATGTCTTATCTTTTTACATCTGAATCTGTTAGCGAGGGTCATCCCGATAAGATAGCCGATCAAATATCTGATTCTATTTTAGATAATTTTCTTGCCTTTGATCCTGAAAGTAAAGTGGCCTGTGAGACACTGGTCACAACTGGTCAAGTTGTTTTAGCTGGAGAGGTAAAAAGCAATACATATATAGATGTGCAAGATATAGCCAGAAAAACTATAAATAAAATTGGTTATACTGAAGGTGAATATCAATTTAATGGCGACTCCTGTGGAGTTATATCACTTATACATGAACAATCACAGGATATCAATCAAGGTGTTGTTAAAAAAGAAAAAGAAAATCAAGGTGCAGGGGATCAGGGTATTATGTTCGGATATGCATGTAATGAAACGGATAACTTTATGCCATTAGCCCTAGACTTATCTAACCAAATTTTAAAAGTTTTATCTGATTTTAGAAGAGAAAAAAAAGATATAAAATATTTAAGGCCAGATTCTAAATCACAAGTTACTATTGAGTACAGTGAAAATAATTTACCGATTAGAATTGATACTATAGTTGTGTCAACGCAACATGATCCTTTCAATGATGATGATGATAAAATGCTTTCTAGAATTAAATCAGACATTATAAACTTAGTTATTCCAAAAGTTTTTGAAAGTCAACCACAACATATAAAGTCACTTTTTAACAATTCGATTAAATANCANATTAATCCTACTGGTAAATTTGTTATTGGTGGTCCTCATGGGGATACTGGTTTGACTGGACGAAAGATAATAGTTGATACTTATGGAGGTAAGGGTGGACATGGAGGGGGGGCTTTTAGTGGAAAGGATCCTAGCAAGGTTGATAGATCGGCAGCATACGCTGCCAGGCATATTGCAAAAAATATTGTTGCTGCTGGTATTTCAGATCAGATAATGATTCAATTAAGTTATGCAATTGGGGTTTCATCTCCAACATCAATAATGGTAAATACATTTGGTAAATCAAGAGTAAATTTTTCAGACTCAGAGATATCAGAAAAAATTTCGTCAATATTTGATTTAACACCCTTCGGGATTGAGGAAAGGCTAAAGCTTAGAAATCCAATATATTCTGAAACTGCAGCNTATGGTCATATGGGGCGGCAGCCCTTAAAGATTAATAAAACTTTTGACTCCCCATATAGTGGAAGAGTCATAAAACAGGTGGAGTTATTCACTTGGGAAAAATTAGATTATGTTAAAATTATTAAAGAAAAATTTAAATTATGANTTATAAAATAGAAACTAATACACTTCATGTAGGACATGAAACAAAAAAAACAGAAGGAACTAGAGCTGTTCCAATATATCAGTCAACTTCTTATGAGTTTAAAGATTCTGATCATGCGGCTAAATTATTTTCTTTAGCTGAACCAGGTTATATTTACACTAGGTTAAATAATCCAACAAATGATATTTTAGAACAAAGATTAGCTAGTCTAGAAGGCGGAATTGGCGCTGTATCAACAGCATCTGGAACTTCTGCAATATCTACTACTCTTTTAATGTTGCTAAAATCAGGCGATCATATTGTAGCATCTAACAGTCTTTACGGTGGAACGTATAATATGTTAAGTAATACTCTTCCAAGATTAGGAATTTCAACCACTTTTGTTGATCCAGATGATCCAAATAATTTTAAGACTGCAGTCAAGAAAAATACAAGGGCTTTTTATGCTGAATCACTTGGAAATCCAAAACTTGATGTTGTCGATTTAGAGTCAATTTCAANCTTGGCAAAAGAGGCAAAAGTTCCTTTNATTGTNGATAANACTGTTGCNACGCCGTATTTNCTTAACCCGATAAAATTCGGTGCNAANATCGTTATTCANTCAACAACAAAATACATTAATGGAAACGGNACTGCATTAGGGGGGATAATAATTGATGCTGGTACTTTTGACTATGGTAATGGATTATTTCCTGAGTTAAACCAACCATCTCCCAGCTATCATGGACTTAATTATCATGAAGCACTTGGTCCTGCAGCTTTTATAGCTAGAGTTAGGGTCGAGGGNTTAAGAGATTTAGGAGCTGCAGCAAGTCCTTTTAATAGTTTTCANATTTTACAGGGTCTTGAAACGCTGCCTATNAGAATGAGACAACATTCTGAAAATGCACTTAAAATNTCAAAATGGTTGGAGAACAACGATAACGTATCATGGGTTAATTATCCTGGATTATCTTCTAGTAAGTACAATAATCTTGCAAAAAAATATCTAATAAAAGGTCANAGTGGAATCGTAACATTTGGCCTTAAAGGAGGTTTTAATGCTGGAAAAAAGGTGGCAGATGACACAAAAATATTTTCACTTCTTGCTAATATTGGTGATTCGAAATCTTTAATTATACATCCAGCTAGCACAACTCATTCTCAATTATCACCCGAGGAACAAAAACACACTGGTGTCACTGATGACTTAATTCGATTATCTATTGGTCTTGAAAATATAGATGATTTGATTAAAGATTTAGAACAAGCAATAACATAATCATAAATATTGAATTATAAGGAGCTAAAATCTGTTGAAGTTAATATGTTGGAGGAAAATCAAAAAATTCCTCTAACATATTACTGTTCTGGACCAAAAATTGGTTNTGCTCCGGTTGTTTTGGTAAATCACCCTTTAACTGCAAATGCTATTTTTTCTGGAAAAAANGGATGGTGGAATCAAATTATTGGAGAAAAAAAAGTAATAGATACAAAAAAATACACAATTATTTCCTTCAATATTCCTGGGAATGGAATTGACCNTTANGATTGGAAAAATCTAAAAGAGATTCATGCTGGTCATATTGCTATGCTATTTATAAAAGGTTTAAAAAAACTTAAAATAAATAACTTGTACGCAATAATTGGTGGCTCAATTGGAGGTGGGATATCTTGGGAAATAGCTGCAATTTCTCCTAAAATATGTAAAAATTTAATACCAATTGCTTCAGATTGGAAATCAACTGACTGGGTAGTTGCTAATACATTTATTCAAAATAAAATATTAAACAATTCAAAAGATCCAATTAAAGATGCAAGAATGCATGCTATGTTAATGTACAGGACACCTCAATCATTTACAAGTAGATTTAATAGAAGTAAAAATAATGAAAGTAAATTATTTAATGTTGAGAGTTGGCTTTTGCATCATGGTCAAGCTCTTGAGGATAGATTTTCTTTAAGTGGATATTTAACCGTTAATCATTTACTTGGTAGAATTAATATTCTAAGATCTAAAAAAAGTTTTGATGAAATGGTTAAACCTATCTCTGCTAAAATTCATTTAATTTCAGTTAACTCTGATTTATTATTTTTATCAAATGAGGATAAATTTACTTTTGAAAAATTAAAAAAAATTAAAAAAAAATGTACACATTCCGAGGTTAATTCAATTCATGGTCATGATGCATTTTTAATTGAAAACGAGCAGATAAAAAATATATTACGAACAATTTTTTAAAATAATAATTATGAATATAGTATTGGAAAGAATAAATAATGACTATTTATTTGAGGTCGCTAATTCAAATGGTCACAGAGTTTTATTGGATAATAAATCTAAAAGTCTTGGAAGTGTTAAAGGTATAAGTCCAATGGAGCTATTACTTATGGGGCTTGCTGGATGCAGTAGTATTGATGTTGTAGCAATATTAAATAAACAAAAAATTAACCCCACCTCAGTAAAGATGAAGGTCTCTGGAGACAGAAATGAGGGTGAAGTCCCTGCTCTATTTCATACAATTAATGTAGAAGTTTTTTTAGAAGGAGATTTTAAGCCAGAAAAAGCTCAACGAGCAGTAGATCTATCTTTTGATAAATATTGTTCTGTTTCTAAGACACTCGAAAAAACATCAAAAATCAATTATCTAGTCTATTTGAATGGTGTAAAAATTTAGTTTAACTCATAGAATCTTGAATATTTTTCTCTGGTAAGCTCTTTCAATCAAAAAATTCATTTAATTTTTCAATGACATTAAATTTTTATTGTAAAAGTTTAGATTATATAATTTTCTAACATTAATATATCATCAAAAATTTGTTTATTCGAAAAGTGATTTTAAATTTGTATCAGAAAATAAGAAATGAAATACATTTTTATTTATTTAGTCAACTTCTTTTACTTCTTTATTGAGGTTTAAGGGGCTATATAATATTAAAATTTATATGCAGTCCTGAATTACTCAGGACTTTTTTTTTGCATTATGTTATTAAATGATAATAAAATATCGATTCAAGGAATAGAGGGCTCTTTTCATCATACTGTGGCTCTTAAATACTTTNACAAAGANATTAATATTAATTGCTGTGATTCTTTTGATGAATTGGTAGAATCTATTATTAATACNAATAAAATAAAAGGAGTTATGGCAATTGAGAATTCGATTGCTGGTTCAATACTTCCCAATTATGCGTTGATTGACCAAAATAATTTGAATATTACAGGAGAGTATTATCATCAGATTAAGCATTCTCTTTTAGCTTTACCAAATCAAANTATTGATGATATTAGTGAGGTTTATTCGCATCCAATGGCACTTCTTCAATGTAAAAATTTTTTCTCAAATTATCCTAAAATTAAGCTTGTCGAATCGGATGACACAGCGAAATCTGCCAAGGATATTTTTACAAATAAAATAAAGAATAGAGCAGCTATTGCNAGCAATGAAGCTGCTGATTTNTACAAATTAAATATTATTAAAAAATCTATTCAAACAATAAAAAATAATATTACTCGATTTGTAATAGTTCAAAAAGATATTTCTTTCATGAATAAAAATTATAATAAAGCATCTTTGAAATTTATTCTTGATCATAAAAGAGGTAGTCTTGCAACTGTGCTTAACGTAATGAGTGATTGTAAATTAAATTTAACGAAAATTCAATCTTTACCAGTAATTGAGACTCCAGGTAAGTATTCTTTTTTTGTAGATCTAACTTTTGATTCATCTTCCTTTTTTGAGAGGGCAGAGTCAATTTTAGAAATTATGACATTGGAGCTAAAGATTCTAGGTAAATATTCAAGTGGAAAATAAAAATATGACTGCTGAAAGATTAAATAGTGTCAAGGAATATTATTTCTCATCGAAGTTAAGAGAAGTTTCTTTATTGANAAAATCAGGAAAACCAATTATAAATCTTGGAATTGGTAGTCCAGATCTATTACCCTCTGGAAGNATCATTAAATCATTATTGGAGAGTCTGGATGAGCCAACAGCTCATCAATATCAAAGTTATCAAGGTATACCAGAATTAAGAAAAGCTATATCATCATTTTATAATACCCATTATAATGTAAAGCTTAATTCNGACGAACAAATACTTCCTTTAATAGGTTCTAANGAAGGAATTATGCATATNAGTATGGCTTTTTTAAATCCAGGAGATAAAGTTTTAATTCCTAATCCAGGTTATCCAACATATTCTTCTGTTACAAAATTATTGGATGCTGAGCCAATACCATACGAATTAGATGAATCAAAAGGGTGGTTACCTGATCTTGAAAAGCTAGATAAATCAGATATGTCAAAAGTTAAATTAATGTGGTTAAATTACCCACATATGCCGACAGGATCTGAAGCAAATGATAAGTTTTACAAAAAAATAATTCTCTTTGCTAAAAAAAATAATGTTTTATTAATTAATGATAACCCGTACAGTTTTATTTTAACTAAAAAACCTAAAAGTTTTTTGTCACATGAAGGGGCTCTGGATGTTGGAATGGAGCTAAATTCACTAAGTAAATCTTTCAATATGGCAGGATGGCGAGTTGGAATGTTATTGGGGAACTCTTCAAATATTAAATCTGTTTTAAAAGTTAAATCTAATATTGACTCAGGAATGTTTTATGGTATTCAAAAAGGAGCAATTACAGCCCTTAATCAAAGCACCGAGTGGTTTACTAATCTAAATAAAGTTTATAATGATAGAAGANANATTGCATGGAAAATAGCTGATAAACTTAACACCACATATAATAAAAATTCTGTAGGTCTTTTTGTATGGGCCAGAATCCAGGAAAATATTGATAATGTAGATTTATTAGTCGATGAGCTACTATATAAAAAAAATATTTTTATTACTCCTGGAAAAGTTTTTGGATCTAAGGGAAATAGATACATAAGAATATCTTTATGTACCAAACAAATATTTTTGAATGAGGCATTAAATAGGTTGTAGATATGAAAATTGGGATTATAGGTATAGGATTAATTGGAGGCTCTTTGGCTATTGAATTAAAAAAAACATTTAAAGNTGTTAAGGTTTTCGGNCATGACTCCTCTCAAACCAATCTAAAACTATCTTTAGATACAGATTTAATCGATGGAATAATTTATAAAAAAGATTATAANGATTTAGATGTTATTTTTGTNACANTACCTGTTAAAGAAATTTCAAAACAACTTCCANAAATCCTTGATTTAGTGAGTTCNAAAACTCTTGTTGTTGATTTTGGGTCTACNAAAGTTAATATTTGTAAAGCTGTTTCCAACCATCCNAAAAGATCCCAGTTTTTAGCNACCCATCCAATAGCAGGAACTGAATTTTCAGGACCATTAGCTTCAAAAGAGAATTTATTTAAAGGAAAGGTCCAAATAATTTGTGAATCCAAAAAAACCAATCCGATCCATTTATCTTGGGCTAAANAATGGTTTAAAACAATTGGTATGATCATAAAAGAAATGACCCCAATTGATCATGATAAACATATTGCTTATGTATCACATCTTTCTCATATTTCATCAATTATTTTAGGACAAACTGTTTTAGAGAAGGAAAAGGATGAATCTGCAATATTTGCAATGGCTGGAAGTGGTTTTGCATCTACTGTNAGATTAGCGAAAAGCTCTCCTGATACATGGAGTTCAATTTTTGAAGAAAATGAAAAAAATATTTTAGAGACATTAACCCACTTNCTTTCTAATTTAGAAAAATTNAAAAGTCTCTTGGAGAAAAAAAAATATAAAAATATACACAAGGTTATTGAAAGAACAAATTCCATAAAAGGTATACTAAAGGAAATTAAAAATTAAGTAAANGTATTAATATGAAAAATGANAATAGTTTAAAATCATGGTTAACAGANATGAANCTCAACCATCCANTGGTNGTAGGNGGNCCATGTAGCGCNGAAACTGAAGATCAAGTATTAAAAATTGCTNATGATCTTAAAAACTCTGATGTTACAGTATTTAGAGCNGGAATCTGGAAACCCAGAACTCGNCCNGGTAACTTCGAGGGTGTTGGGGCAATAGGATTAAAATGGTTAAAAAAAGTAAAAGAACAAACAGGTTTNCTNACAGCTACTGAAGTNGCAAANGCAAATCATTGTAAACTCGCATTAGAGGCNGGTATTGATATTTTATGGATTGGAGCTAGATCAACNGTNAGTCCATTTATTGTNCAAGAAATNGCAGATGCTNTAAAGGGNACTGANAAAATAGTNTTGATTAAAAANCCTGTAAANCCTGATCTAGATCTATGGCTAGGTGGAATTGAAAGACTATATAAATCAAATATTAAAAAACTTGGAGNCATNCATCGAGGTTTTTCNACGTCTGGAAAGTCTAANTATAGAAATAATCCTGAGTGGCAAATTGCAATTGAGCTTCAAAATAAATTTCCTGATTTACCAATTATTTGTGATCCATCTCATATATGCGGTAGAAGGGACCTTATATTTGATATAAGTCAACGAGCATTAGATTTAAATTTTGACGGATTAATGGTTGAGTCTCATTATGATCCTGACAATGCTTGGAGTGATTCAAAACAACAAATAACTCCTAATACTCTAATTCAGTTTATGAAGGATTGGAAAATTAGAGAGTTAACCACATCAGAGGAAAGTTATCAGAACAATCTAAAAAATCTTAGAGCAAAAATTGATGTAATTGATCAATCATTATTAGATTTACTTGGAGATAGGATGATAGTTGCTGAAAATATTGGTGAGCTTAAAAAAACAAAAAATATAGCCGTTCTTCAAAATAAAAGATGGAACGAAATTTTGGGAAAAATGATTCTTGATGGTCAGGAAAGAAAATTAAGTGAGGAATTTATTTTAAGAATTTTTAAAGCAATTCATCAAGAGTCAATTAACCATCAACAGAATATTTATAAAAAATAATATTAGAGATTTTTGTTAAGGGAGTCTTTAATTTGAATACAAGCCTTTTTTATTTGCTCTTTAGATGCTGCATATGATATTCTAATACAGTTTGGATTTCCAAAAGCATTCCCGCTAACAGTTGCAACATTTGCACTTTCAAGAAGAAAAAGTGAAAAATCTGTTGCGTTATTAATTTTTTTACCATCAATAATTTTTCCAAAATATGACGAGATATCAGGAAAGATATAAAAGGCTCCTTTAGGTTTATTTATTTTAAATCCATCAATTTTTTCTAACAAACTTATTATTAGTTCCCTTCTATTTTTGAATTCATCCACCATATATTTTATTTTACTCACAGGAGCATCCAAAGCTGCAATTGTGGCCCTTTGTGCTATGCAGTTCGCTCCACTAGTGATTTGTCCTTGCATTTTATTNCATGCTTTAGCAATCCAACTTGGTGCACCTATATANCCTATTCTCCATCCTGTCATNGCAAATGCNTTTGCNAGACCATTAACAGTAATTGTCCTACCNTACATTTCTTTTATAGATGCGAAGCTAAAAATTGAACTACTACTATAATTAATATGTTCATATATCTCATCGGAGATTACATATATATTTGGNTATTTTTTTAATATNCCTGCAAGCTCNCTATACTCAGATTCAGAGTATATTGATCCACTTGGATTATTAGGAGAATTAAANATAATTAATTTAGTTTTAGATGAAATAGCNTCTTCAAGTTGNTCAGGTGTAATTTTAAAATCAACATCTATAGAAGANGGAATTACAATTGGTTTTGCTTCAGANAATGTTGTTATNGCNGAGTAGCTTACCCANTANGGTGCTGGAAGAATAACTTCATCCCCTGGATTAAGAAGAACCATACAAACATTTGCTATCGATTGTTTTGCTCCTGTAGAAANTACAATTTGGTTTAGCTCGTAATCTAAATTATTNTCCCTNTTAAATTTTTTTNTNATTGATTTTTTNACATCNACATATCCGTCAACAGGTGAATATGAGTTGTAATTTTCTTTAACAGCATTNATAGCNGCTTCTTTNATGAANTCNGGGGTGTTAAAGTCTGGCTCTCCTAGNCTTAGTCCAATTATATCTGTTCCATNCTCTTTTAATTTTCTGGTTTTGGCTGCCATTTCAAGTGTGGCAGAAACNGGTAGTGNATTAATTCTATTTGATAAAATTTCCATAAAAAAAAGTTGTATAAATTAGACAGGCTCAANCCTCATTCATATTTTTGTCAAAAATAATATTTTGGATCTTCTAGAGCAATATTTTCCGAACCTATCTTATGAACAAATTCAACAGTTTTCTCAACTAAATATTTTATTCAGGGATTTAAATGTTAAAATTAATTTAGTTTCAAGAAAGGATGTTGATTTTTTAGTTGAAAGACATATTATTCATTCCNTGGCAATTGCNAAGTTTCANANATTCAAGACTAAAACGGAGATTTTAGATGTAGGAACAGGAGGNGGGTTTCCTGGAATACCATTGTCNATANTTTTCCCAAATGTAAAATTTTATCTAATCGACAGTATTGGTAAAAAAATTGATGCTGTTATTGAAATTANTAGAGCNTTAGGTTTAAAAAATATAACTGCTNTTAAAGTTAGAGCNGANGANTATAATAAAAAGGTNGANTTTNTTGTTNGNAGAGCTGTAACAANNATGGAAAGGTTTGTNCCTCTNGTNTCTAAAAANATTAAATCAAANTGTTTTAATGATATTAAAAATGGTATTATTTATCTAAAAGGNGGNGANTTAAGTAAAGAGTTATNNAATTTTTCAGAATCAANACAAGTNNAAATATCNAATTATTTTGANACCNAATTTTTTAAAACAAAAAAAATTGTATATNTNCCTTTTNTTTAGNTTATCCTAAAAAAGGATATTTATAGTCCGTTACGGGAATAAAATTTTCTTTAATCATNCTNGGAGACACCCANCTTAAAAGATTGAATNCTGAACCTGCNTTNTCATTTGTTCCCGAAGCTCTTGCTCCGCCAAAGGGTTGCTGCCCAACNACNGCNCCAGTTGGTTTATCATTTAAATAAAAGTTTCCTGCNCAATTNTCNAGCACAGTTATAGCNTCATCAATAGCATANCGATCNTCAGAAAAAACAGCACCNGTCAAAGCNTAAATAGATGTTTTATCAACTAACTTNAGTGTTTCTTTCCATTTTTTGTCATCATAAGAAAAAACTGTAACNAANGGTCCAAACAACTCTTTTTGCATAGAAAAATAATTTGGGTTTNTGGTNGTAACTACTGTNGGTGAAATNAAATATCCAATACTTTTNTCGTATTNGCCTCCNCAATAAATTTCAGCATCANTATCTGATTTAACTTTTTCAATTGANTCTACAATTCTATCAAATGCTTCTTCATGAATAACTGCAGTTANATAATTTTTTAGGTCATTNGGTGGACCCATTTTAATTGTATCTAATTGACGTTTTACTTCNGATAGAATTTTTTTACTTGTNGATTTAGGAAGATAAACNCTAGATGCAGCAGAACATTTTTGACCTTGGTACTCAAAAGCACCTCTAACAATAGNTGTTGCTACTTCTTTNATATTTGCAGTAGGATGAGCTATTATGAAGTCTTTTCCTCCTGTTTCNCCAACAATTTTGGGATAAGTTTTATAATTTGAAATATTTGATCCAATTTTTTTCCAAATATCTTGAAAAACAAATGTNGAACCAGTNTAATGNACTCCAGCAAAATTTTCAGAGGCCAANATAGTATTTGTTATCATNTCTGGATCNCCCATTACCATNTTNATTACACCGTCNGGNAAGCCTGCNGCTTCAAAAACTTCCATTACTACTTGTGCAGAAAAAATTTGATGNTCACTAGGTTTCCAAACCACAACATTACCCATNAGAGCTGCACTAGCTGANAAATTACCTGATATTGCNGTAAAATTAAAAGGTGAAATAGAATATATAAANCCTTCTANNGGTCGATAGTGTAGTTGATTCCACATNCCNGNGCTACTTTCTGGTTGATTTTGATAAATTTCTTGCATNTAGNAAGCATTNAANCTTAANAAATCAATTAATTCACATGCAGCATCTATTTCGGCCTGATGNACTGTTTTNGACTGNGCAATCATTGTTGCAGCATTAATCTTATCTCTGTANGGNCCAGCCANTANATCTGCAGCTTTTAAAAATATCGANGCTCTCCTTGTCCANTGCATTTTACTCCATTTATTTCTGGCATTTAAAGCACTTNNAATAGCATCGTTAACTTGATNTTTATTTGCAATATGATATTCCCCAAGTATATGATTATGTTGATGNGGAGGTGTCATTTTTTTTGTTGAGTCTCCTTTCAAGTTCTCACCATTTATTTTTAAAAAAACTGTNGATTTTTTGTTATATAATTGATCATAAGTTTTCANCACAGAANTTCTTTCACTACTNCCTGGAGCATAATCTAAAATTGGCTCATTAGATGGATAAGGAATATTNATATTNCTATTATTCATAAATNTTTTTTTTTCAAATTTATNCAATTGGAAATAATTATNTCTATTTTTTCAATTAANGTTAAATGCGAAATTAANAGGTTCTTAAAATTAATTTANAATATTCTNGGAATTTAACTCTCCAAAACCTATTAATTGATCATATATTTCTCCAGGAGGCCTGTAATATACAAGAATTTTGTAATTATTGTCAGTTTGATAAAAATTTCCTGAAATAAGATTTAAGTTCCAGCCTGAAAGTGTTTTTGCAACATATTTATAGTTGTAAAAACCTTGTTTTAATAAAATTTTAGCTTCATACGCTTCCAAGGATTTATTATAAATCATTAAGCTATGTTCAGTAGGCTCGTAATTATTGAAATTACCAAGAACGTATATTTTAGTTTCTGGTAATTCAGTACTTGCGGCTAAGGTAAAATATACCCAGCTGTAATCTGCTTCAATATCTGATTTTTGTGAACCTAGTAATGTCCTAATTTCAAAATCTCCATTCAAATCTTGACTAAATGTGTAGGGGGTATATTTTCTTGGAATATCAGTATACAGGTATACTTGGTATATTTCTTCTAGGTCTATAAAACTAGTGTTTATACCATTTATTCTTAGATCTTTAGTGTCAAAAAAAAGGTATTCATTACCAGCTTCAAAACTTGATGAAATATCATATCTGTATTTTAATATTCTATTTTCTTTAAATTGAGGTTTAAGATCTGTAATTTGATTAAACCACTGATCATTTTGAATTATTACTATTTTAAGATTTTCACTTGGATTTTGAATATATCCAACTTTGCTTTGAATTAATTCAAACTTTATATTTTGATGCGTCAAAAAAAAATCTAGGTTTCTAGTCCTAAAAACATTTCCTTTTACCTCAATTTTTGGTTTTAGATATAAAAATTTTCTTGAGAATTCCAGTTCATCATTAGAATTATAAACATGCAACATGTAGTTTCCAGATAATTTTAATTGAATTGAATTATTTGGTATTTCTAGTCTATAATTGGTGTATCTTTTTAGAGTGTTGAAAGAGTTTTCAAATTCAGAAATACGAATATTATCTATTCCGATTAGGTATTCATTTTTAAACAAGTTTGATTCGGACCAGTCCGAATTATGATATGAAATTTTAAAATAATAATCATTTTCATTTGCAGATAGGTCATCAAATGATAATTTTAATATTTCATTTCCAATTATAACAGGCAATGCACTTTTCTGATTGTAATTTTTAAATATTATTGTTTTTATTTTTGGAGGAATCGAATGATCATTTGACTTGATCTTGCAGAACAGAACATTTAATAAATTACTAACCATTAAGAGGCTCAAAACAAATAATTTCATAGTTTCAAAACTACAAATAATAAAATTTAAAAGATTATTTGACTAAATCTTATTTAGAATTGATATAAATAAAAAATTTCCTCTTTGAATCTCTTTTTCAATATATGTTTTAGAATTAAATTTGCATGGTTTTTGTGATTAATTAGAATTTAGATGTCCAAAGTCATATCCTTTAAAAAAGGAGCAGATATTATTTTAAAAGGAAAGGCGAAGGAAGTTATATGCGATAATGTAATTTCTGAATCCTTCGCTATTCAACCTGACGATTTTTTTTCATTAGTTCCAAAACTTGAAATTCGAGAAAATGACCATATATCTCAGGGATCTCCAATTTTTTATGATAAAAAAAATCCAAGTATTAAGTTTGTCTCACCGGTCTCAGGAGTAATATCAAAAATAGTTAGGGGCCCCAAAAGAAAGATTGAATCTGTTGAAATTGAATTTAAAGGTGATAAAAAAATTATACATGAAATCCCTAAGAAACTNAGCAGAGAAAATATCATACAACTTTTAACCNTGAGTGGTTGTTGGGCTTTTATTAGACAAAGACCTTATAATGTAATTGCAAACCCAAATGATATTCCTAAATCGATTTTAATATCTTGTTTTACTTCTGCTCCATTAGATGTGGATTTCGACTTTATTTTAAAAAATAATCAAAAAGATTTTCAAAAAGGAATTGATATTCTTAATAAATTAAGTACTGGTAAAACAATAGTTACTATTAATTCTGAATCAAATACTTTTTTTGATAAGATAAACAATGTTGAGATAATAAAAATAAATGGTCCACACCCNTCTTCAAATCCAAGTGTTCAAATNCAAAAAATTTCACCTATAAATATGGGAGACAAAGTTTGGGTTTTAAGACCNGAAGATGTGGTTAANATTGGTTTGTTNTTTAAAACNGGTNTNTATCANGCNCAAAGAACGATNGCAGTTGCTGGNAGCTCTGTAGAGAGTCCACAATATTTTAAGACTAAAATAGGAGTTAAAATTGAAAAATTAATTGAAGTAGCTAAACTTAAAACTAAGGGTCATGTCAGGTATATTAACGGAGATGTTTTGTCAGGCTCCATTACATCTAGAGAAAGTCATATTGGATTTTANAATAATCTTTTAACTGTAATTCCTGAAGGAAATANATATAGAATGTTTGGTTGGCTTCCATTTGTTGATAATAATATACCTAGTTTATCNAGAACTAGTTTTTCTTGGNTNTTTTCAAATAAAAGTTTTGATATTGATACCAACTTGAATGGTGANGAAAGAGCATTAGTTGTNACAGGAGAAATGGAAAANGTTTTNCCAATGGATATTTACCCNATGCAACTTTTGAAAANATGTATGACNGGTGATATTGAAAAAATGGAAGCATTTGGTATTTATGANGTTGTNCCAGAAGATTTTGGTTTGATTGATTATTCAAGTACNTCAAAAATNGAAGCTCAAGAAATAATTTCTGATGCTATAGAACTAATGTTAAAAGAAGTAGGTTAAATTTTAAATATGAATTTNTTAAGAAAAAAACTTGANGATATTAAAAGACCNTTTGCTAAAGGAGANAAGTGGGAAAAGCTAGCCCCNGCAATNAATGCATTTGATACTTTTTTGTTTGTTCCAAATCATACAACNCAAAAAGGNGCACATATTAGNGATGCAGTNGATCTTAAAAGAACTATGGTTACTGTNATAATTGCATTGATTCCNGCTCTGTTCTATGGTATCTATAATACTGGATNCCANTATNTANTTCAAACAGAATCTAACTTNACTTTTATTGATGCATTTATCCATGGATCATTAAANGTTNTACCAATGATAGTNGTTTCATATGTNGTTGGNCTNACTATTGAGTTNGCTTTTGCAGTNTANAGNGGACACGAGGTNAATGAAGGTTATTTAGTTACNGGAATGTTAATCCCNATGATAATGCCAGTAGATATTCCCTTNTGGATGGTNGCNATATCAACAGCTTTNGCTGTAATTATTGCNAAAGAGGCTTTTGGNGGNACNGGNATGAATATTCTTAACCCTGCACTTACAGCCAGNGCNTTTGCTTTTTTTGCNTATCCAACCTATATGTCAGGCAATAAAGTATGGGTTTCAGAAGCCAGTATGGTTGACGGCGTNTCTGGGGAAACNATTTTAGGGAGTCTTGCTGCCGGTCAACAAGTCAGCTATTCAATGATGGATATGTTTAGTGGATCAATTCCTGGCTCAATTGCAGAAACCTCAACTTTATGGATTTTAGTTGGTGCATTAATTTTAATTTTAACTGGAGTGGGTAGCTGGAGAATTATGATAGGAGGAGTTATCGGTGCCTCAATAATGGGAATTTTATTTAACCTATGGGGTGCTAACCCTTTGATGAGTTTTAATTGGATAAACCACTTAATTGTTGGTGGATTTGCTTTTGGTATTGTTTTTATGGCAACTGATCCTGTTTCTGCAGCTCAAACTCAGAAAGGAAAATGGATTTATGGAGTATTGGTTGGTATATTTTGTATAATGAT
The DNA here is from genome assembly GCA_002711185.1 of Flavobacteriaceae bacterium. Classification (GTDB taxonomy): domain Bacteria; phylum Bacteroidota; class Bacteroidia; order Flavobacteriales; family Flavobacteriaceae; genus Marivariicella. The sequence continues at coordinate 15,853 of PAHL01000052.1, read as the reverse complement.
ACGAGTATTTAACCCTGCATATCCAGAAGGAGTAATGCTAGCTATACTATTGATGAATGTTTTTGCCCCAACCATTGATCATTATGTTTATAATTCAAATATTAANAGAAGAATAAAAAGATGGGAACTATCTAAAGTNAAAACNGCTTAAATNATATGAATAGAGACAGTAATGCATACACATTTTTATTTTCAGCNATAATGGTANTTGTTGTTGCGGCAACNCTNGCTACNACTGCAACTTTACTCAAGGATATTCAAGCTGAAAATGTTCGTAAGGAAAAAATGCAGAATATATTAGCAACAATTGGAGTTGAAGTNGAAAGNGAAAANGCTCCNGANATATATAAAAAATANNTATTAAANGAATTATCACTAATGTCTGATGGTTCAGTNGATGAAAACACTGATGCATTTAAANTAAAGTTAAATCTTGAGATAAAAAAACCCAAAAATGAACAAAGNTTTCCNATTTATNTGGCAGAGGTTGATTCATCAAATTATTATATTGTTCCNNTGAGNGGAGTNGGNTTNTGGGATGCAATATGGGGGTATGTNGCCTTAGAAGGTGANAAAAANACAATNAAAGGTGCNGTTTTTGATCATAANGGAGAAACAGCTGGCCTGGGTGCAGAAATAACTCAAAACTGGTTTCAAAATAGTTTTAAAGGAGAAAAAGTTTTTGACCAAAAAGGTGAATTAGTAGGTATTAATGTTTCTAAAACAAATAATGATCCCGATGGAATTGATAAAGATGACAATGAGGTTGACGCAATTTCTGGTGCGACAATAACTGGCGATGGAGTTACAGATATGATAAAAGAAAGACTCCAAAACTACATACCTTTTTTCAATTTAATAGAACAAAAGATTGCATATAATAATTAATTCATGTCAAAAAATAAAAGAAAATATAAATATGCCCCTAAAATCTTCTTCATAAATAAAGATAGGGAACCATTGTTTTCCAAAAAAAATAGAGCATTGTTAAAAGATCCTATGGATGATAATAATCCGATAACGGTTCAAGTGCTTGGAATTTGTTCAGCATTAGCAATTACTGTTCAATTAAAACCAGCAATAGTAATGTCTCTCTCCGTTGTTGCNGTAATGGCAGCAAGTAACGTTATTATTTCAATATTAAGAGATTTAATTCCAAATAGAATTAGAATTATTGTTCAGTTAGTTGTTGTTGCTTCTATGGTTATATTAGTAGATCAGGTTCTTAGGGCTTTTGCATATGATGTGAGCAAGGAATTATCAATTTTTATTGGATTGATAATTACAAATTGTATAGTCATGGGAAGACTTGAAGCTTTTGCATTGGGTAATGGTGTTTGGAGGTCCTTTTTAGATGGTATCGGAAATGCAGCTGGGTATGGATTTATTTTGATAGTTGTTGCATTTTTTAGAGAATTATTTGGATCTGGAAAACTACTTGGATATCAAGTTATTCCTGATTTTATCTATGATATGGGATACGTTAATAATGGTTTAATGTTATTATCACCCATGGCTCTAATAACTGTTGGTTTATTTATTTGGTTTCAAAGGTCACGAAATAGAACTTTAATAGAAAAAAACTAATCTGATGGAAGCATACTTAAATCTTTTCGTAAAAAGTATTTTTATTGAAAATATGATTTTTGCATATTTTCTTGGAATGTGCTCTTATTTAGCAGTNTCTAAAACCGTTAAGACTGCTGTTGGACTTGGTTTTGCTGTAATATTCGTATTGTCCATTACAGTCCCTATTAACTTTTTAATTGACAATTATCTACTTAAGCCTGGAGCTTTAAAGTGGCTTGGAAAAGAATATGAATCTGTTGACTTAAGTTTTTTAAGTTTTATAATGTTTATTGCAGTGATCGCCTCTATGGTTCAACTTGTTGAAATGATTGTTGAGAGATTTTCTCCTGAACTATATGGTGCTCTTGGTATTTTCTTGCCCTTGATAGCTGTAAATTGTGCGATTTTAGGAGGATCGTTGTTTATGCAGCAAAAAGATTTTTCAGGTATAACAGAGTCTGCTGTCTATGGTNTAGGGTCAGGAATTGGCTGGTTATTAGCCATTGTTGCAATTGCAGCAATAAGAGAAAAAATTGCATATTCAAATGTGCCTGCTCCATTGAGAGGACTTGGGATTACTTTTATTATTACAGGGCTAATGGCCCTAGGATTTATGAGTTTTATGGGAATTAAATTATAAAATAATGGATTACACAGTTGTTGTCGCGAGTATTGTTGTTTTTCTTGTTCTTACTTTTTCTTTAGTTGGAATTTTATTAGGTGCTAAATCTAAGTTGTTACCCTCAGGTCCCGTTAATTTAAAGATTAATGGAGACAACGAAATGGAGGTTTCATCAGGAGGAACTCTTCTTTCTACATTAGGTAATAATAAAATATTTTTACCTTCAGCATGTGGTGGAGGTGGAACTTGTATTCAATGTAAATGTCAAATTTTAGACGGTGGGGGAGAAATTCTTCCTACTGAGAAACCACATTTTTCAAGAAAAGAAATAGCTGAAGGATGGAGATTAGGATGTCAAGTTAAGGTTAAACAAAATATGGTTATTGAAGTTCCTGAGGAAATATTTGGAATAAAAAAATGGGAAGCAACTGTTGTCAGAAATTGGAATGTAGCCTCATTTATTAAGGAGTTTGTAGTCGAATTACCTGAAGAAATGGATTATAAAGCGGGTGGATATATTCAAATTGAAATTCCAAAATGCGAGGTTAAATATGATGAAATTGATATTTCTGCTCACCCTGAGGAACACCCTGGTGAAGCAGAAAAATTTAAAATGGAATGGGATAAATTTAATTTATGGCCTTTAATTATGAAAAATCCTGAAACAGTAGAGAGAGCTTATTCAATGGCTTCTTATCCTGCTGAAGGAAGAGAAATAATGTTGAATGTCAGAATTGCAACACCTCCTTGGGACAGAGAAAAAAATAATTGGTCAGAATTAAATCCTGGAATAGCATCTTCATATATATTTTCTAAAAAAGCTGGTGAAAAAGTTACAATATCAGGTCCATTTGGTGAGTTTTTCATAAACGAATCAGAATCAGAAATGTTGTATGTAGGAGGTGGAGCAGGAATGGCTCCTATGAGATCTCATTTGTATGAACTTTTTAGAACAATTAAAACAGGACGTATCGTCACATTTTGGTATGGAGGACGATCTAAAAGAGAACTGTTTTATTTGGATCANTTTAGAGCTCTAGAAAAAGATTTTCCAAATTTTAAATTTTATGTTGCATTATCTGAACCCCTCCCTGAGGATAATTGGATAGAAAAAAATAGTCTAGAAGGTGAAGGAGATGGATTCACAGGATTTGTTCATCAAGTTGTTATTGATAATTATTTATCAAANCATNAAAACCCTGAGGATATTGAGGTTTATTTTTGTGGCCCTCCACTAATGAACCAAGCTATTGAAAGAATGGCTGAAGATTTNGGTGTTCCACCAGAAAATGTTCGTTTTGATGATTTTGGCGGATAATTTTTCAAATAATGTATTANCAGATCAAGATCTACATAATTTAGCAATGAAGACAGTTGGTGATTCATTAAAAAAAGATGGATACGAATTTTTATCTGTTAACTCGAAGCTTAAAAAAGATCCACAATTTGTTTGTTTAAAGAAAAAAAAACTTCATTTTTTTATAGTTAGAGCTGTAAAATATCCAACTAATCCAAAGAAATATGATGTGGTTTTAGTTGANAAAATAAGAAAACATGCTTTAAANTATAATGCTTCNANCTATTATGCAGGAGTNGGTATAGCAAATTCAAAAAATTACGAAAATCCTGTAGAATTTAATAAGCCATATGCAATTAATTTTGAAGGTTGGATCAAATTATAATAAATATGCTTACCCTCTCTAGAAGATATTTATCTCTCATAAGTTTAGTATTAATTATAACTAACTGTCAAAACGATAACAAGTCAGNNACTTTTACTGGTAATGCACTTGGGACCTCATATACAATAAAACATGATTCTCCTATAAATAATGATCTTTTAATTTTTGATATTAATAAAATNCTGGAAAAGATTAACCAATCAATGTCTACGTATGATTCAGATTCTGATATATCAAAAATCAATAATGGTTATCAAATATCAGTAGATCCATATTTTAAAGAAGTATATCTCAAAGCTATGGAGGTTTGGATTAAAACAAAAGGAGCATTTGACCCTACAGTAGGCTCTTTAGTTAATGCTTATGGATTTGGACCCAATAAAAATGATATTAACTCGTTATCAGATATCAAAATTGATAGCTTATTAGAATTAACTGGATTTAATAAAATAAAACTAAATGACGATGGAATTTTAATTAAATCTAATAAAAATATAATTCTCGACTTCAATGCTATAGCAAAAGGTTATACTGTTGATATCATTTCAAAATATCTTGAAAAAAAAGGAGCCCAAAATTATTTGGTAGAAATAGGAGGTGAAATTATGGCAAAAGGATTAAGTCCAAGAAATAATCAACCATGGAAAATAGGTATAGATTACCCTAGTTCAAACTCGTTCAATGCTAAAAATTACACTACTTATTTATTGAGAAATAAAGCAATAGCAACCTCGGGTAATTATAGACACTTCAAAGTAGACAAATTAACTGGTAAAAGAATTTTTCATACTATAGATCCAAGAACTGGAAAATCTGTTCAATCAAAAATTTTAAGTACTTCTGTAGTAGCTTTAGATTGTGCTTCAGCTGATGCCTGGGCCACTGCTTTGATGGTTTTAGATCTTGAAGAAGGTTTAAAGCTAATAGAAAAAAACTCAGATCTAGAAGCATTATGGATTATTGAAAACGATAATGCATTGAATTCAGTTTACTCTTCAGGTTGGGAAAATTAAATAATTATTTATCCCTTATACTTTTTATGAACTCATTAATTTTATGAACTCCTTCTTTTTCCANAAAGTTAATAAATGCNGAACCAATTATAGCTCCATTTGAATGCTTGGTTGCTGTTTTAAAAGTTCCAGAATNACCTATTCCAAAACCAACAANTGTTGGNGTTTTTAATTTCATAGACTNGATCCTCNTAAAATAATTTATTTGTTCTTTGTTAAAATNATTTTTAGCTCCTGTAACTGATGAACTACTTACCATATAAATNAACCCTTTTGAAATATNATCAATATAATTAATCCTATCTTCAGATGTTTGAGGTGTAATTAAAAACATATTATATAATTTATGTTTTTCAAATAATATTTTATACTCTTCATTATAAACATCAATAGGGAGATCAGGTATGATTAAACCATCAATTCCAATTATTTCACATTCTCTACAAAACCCTTCAATACCATATTGAATTATTGGATTTAAATAACCCATAATTATTAATGGGANATCAATTTCTTCTCGAATATCTCTTATTTGTTCAAAAAGTTTTTCTGTTGTCATTCCATTTTTTAATGCTCTTAATGAACTTTCTTGAATAGTGGGTCCATCTGCAATAGGATCAGAAAANGGTAAACCAATTTCAANCATGTCTACTCCACATTTTTGAAGNTNTTTTATAATGTTTGATGTNTCATTAAGATTTGGATGGCCTGCAGAAAAATAAATTGAAAGTAATTTTTTTTCACTTTCAAAAGCACTATCGATTCTATTTTTCATAATTTAAAATAATCAATAAAGGTTTCAAGATCTTTATCACCCCTNCCTGAACAATTAAAAATTACNATATCNTCAGGCTTAAATTTTTTTATATCCANAACTGCGAATGCNTGNGCTGTCTCAATAGCTGGAATTATCCCTTCCATTTGGGATAAGGTTAATCCCCAATCCATTGCTTCTTGGTCAGGTATTGAAATAAATTCAGCACGTTTTGACCTGTACAAATGAGCATGTAAAGGACCGACTCCAGGATAATCAAGACCTGCAGAGATTGAATAAGGTTCGGTAATTTGTCCATCAGGCGTTTGCATTAATAAAGTTTTACTTCCATGAATAATTCCCTCTTTTCCTAATGCTGAGGTTGCTGCACTTTCTCCTGAATAAACTCCTTTCCCAGCAGCTTCAACAGCAATAATATTAACTCTCATATCATTTAAATACTGGTAATATAAACCAGCTGCATTACTACCCCCTCCAACACATGCAACTAGATAATCTGGATAATCTTTTCCCTCAACTTCTTGTAACTGACTTTGAATTTCTATACTAATAATTGACTGAAATCGAGATACCATATCTGGGTACGGATGCGGACCTACAACCGAACCAATTATATAATGTGTATTTACAGGATTATTTATCCAGTCTCTAATTGCTTCATTAGTAGCATCCTTCAAAGTCTTGCTTCCAGACGTAGCTGGAATAACTTTTGCACCCAACATTTTCATTCTTGCTACATTTGGGGCCTGACGTTTAATATCTAATTCCCCCATATAAACGATGCATTCAATTCCCATAAGCGCACAGACTGTTGCAGTCGCAACCCCATGTTGTCCCGCTCCAGTTTCTGCAATTATTCTATTTTTACCTAGTCTTTTGGCTAGAAGTATTTGACCAATGGTATTATTCACTTTATGTGCTCCGGTGTGACATAGATCTTCTCTTTTTAGGTAAATCTTTGTTTTATATTTTTCAGATAATCGACGGGCATAATAAAGGGGGGTTGGTCTACCAACATACTTTTTTAGTAAATCATCAAATTCATTTTGAAAATCTTTTTCAGAAATTATTTTGAGATAATTTTCTTTTANCTCAGTNACATTTGGATATAACATNTCNGGAATAAATGCTCCACCAAAATCACCATAATAACCTTTTTTGTCTATANTATAATTCATATAATTTACTTTTAAAATTTTTTAATAGATTTAATTTTTTTATCCCAGCTTGGCTTTCAAATTTACTATTTACATCAATTGCATATAAAGGTAAATTAGTGTTTTTCATATTAATTAATTCATCAACATTCTCAATTCCTATACCACCACTTAAAAAAAAGGGTTTTTTGTATTTATAATTTTTTAAGATTGACCAATCAAAAACTAATCCGTTTCCTCCTGGAAGTTTTCCTTTAGTATCAAAAAGAAAGAAATCACATGAATCTTCGAATAGTTTTAATTTTGAGAAATTAAAACTGTTACTTATGTTAAACGCTTTAATCACTTCAACTCTTTCAAGTTTGCTTAATTTACTGCAAAATTCAGGTGTTTCATCACCATGAAGCTGAACTGCATGAAGATTTTCCTCTTTAATAATTTTCACTATTTGCTTGATACTTGAATTAACAAAAACACCAGTTTTTTTTATCTTNTTTTTCAACTCAGGTATTTTAATTGAAATATTTCTTAGAGAGTGTTTCCAAAAAATAAAACCCATATAATCAGGATCTAAAGTTGCAATAGATTTGATATTTTTTTCCTCTTTCATTCCACATATTTTAAGCTTCATCTTCTAATTTTTTTATAAATTTCAATGCGGTTTTTCCTGGATCTTTTGTCTTCATAAAGTTTTCACCAACTAGAAAACCATCAAATCCATAGGATTTTAAATTTCCTATTGATTGAATACTATTAATGCCACTCTCTGAAATTTTTAAAAATTCTTTTGGAATATATTCTGACAATTCTCTACTTACATCCAGATTCACTTTAAATGTTTTAAGGTTTCTATTATTCACNCCAATCATATCTATTGATGGCATAATAGATTTTTCTAATTCTTCTTTGTTATGAATTTCTAACAAAACTTCAATTCCAAGCTCTTTAGCCGAAAGCGAAAACTGCTTGATTTCTTTTTTTGATAAAATACTAGCGATTAACAGAATCACATCAGCTCCATTTGCTTTTGATTCAATTATTTGATATGGATCGACAATAAACTCCTTTCTTAACAAAGGAATACTTGATGTGGCTTTAGATAAATTTAGGTCTTCTAATGATCCACCAAAATATTTTTTATCAGTTAAAACTGAAATTCCAGATNCTCCTGCATTTTCATATCCTTTTATTATATCAATAACTGATGAATAGCTGTTTATGTTATGTTTTGATGGAGATTTTCTTTTGTGTTCAGCAATAATTCCAGAGTTACTGTTTTTAAGTCTTTTAACTAAAGAAATAGTTTTGAGATTAAAGAGAGGAGACGATTTTAGATAAGGAATTGAAAAAATTTTCTTTTTCAATTTAANTTCAAGCTTTTTNTCAAGTACTATTTTTTCTAAAATTGTCATTATTAGCTTAATTTTTGTAAAATTTTAAGTGATTCCAATGCATTTCCACTTTGAAGAGATTCTTTGGCTCTCATAAAACCATCTATTGGTTCCAATCCTAATGCAGTTGATATCGCCATTCCCGCATTTGCACAGACAACATTTTGTTGAGCTTCAGTTCCTTTGTTTTGAATCACATTCATGAATATTTTTGCTGATGAAATAATATCCTCTCCACCTTGTATTTGGTTAAATTCAACTTTTGAAACTTTAAAGCTATCGTGAGACAACATTATTTCTTTTTTTTGTGTATATGCCTTAGTAATTCCAGTTAAAGATATTTCGTCATACCCATCTAAAGAATATAAAATCGTATAATTTTTATTAGTTTTTTGAAATAGATAATTATAAAGTCTACCTAGTTCAAGATTAAATACACCAGTTAATTGATTTTTTGGAAANGATGGATTAACAAGTGGCCCTAACATATTAAAAAATGTTTTAACACCTAGTTCTTTTCGNACCGGACCAACTTTTTTCATTGCAGGATGAAATAAAGGAGCATGTAAAATACAAATCCCTGCTTTTTCAATGCAATTTTTTAAAAAACCCTCATCATTTGAAAAACGAACACCTAATTCTTCTAATACATTACTAGATCCACACCCTGAAGAGACCCCATAATTCCCGTGCTTAGAAACTTTAATACCTGCTCCAGCAGTTACGAATGATGAAAGTGTAGATATATTAAAGGTATTTTTACCATCACCTCCTGTTCCACATAAGTCAATCGCATCAAATTCACTAAGGTTAACTGAAATGCATAACTCAAGTAATGCAGATCTAAAACCTTCAATTTCTTCAAGAGTAACNTTGCGCATCATGAAGATTGTTAAAAATGAGGCAATTTGACTATTATTATATTTCCCATTGGCTATATTAATAATTATTTTAAAAGACTCCTCCTTTGTTAAATAGTCATAATTAATAAGTTTATTAATTATTTTTTTCATGTTTTTAAGAATTTATCCAATTTTCAATTATTTTTTTTCCGTTGGGGGTTAATACCGATTCAGGATGATATTGTACAGAGCAGACATCATATNTTTTATGCCTTAATGACATAAGTTGGCCATTGTCATCAAATGAAGTAGCAATAAGTTCACTAGGTAATGGAGTTTTAACAACCCAAGAATGATATCTACCTACATTAAATTTTTTTGGTAGGTCTTTAAATAAAGCATCATTTTTTACAATATTTACAGGGGTTGAAATGCCATGGTATACTTTATCTAGATTTTTCAGTTGACCACCAAATACTTCTCCTATTGCCTGATGACCTANACATATTCCNAATATTTTTTTTNNTGGGGAANAATATTCTATNGCTTNTTTCAATAGNCCAGANTCATNNGGTATTCCTGGACCAGGAGATAATAAAATATTTTCATATAATTCCANCTCATCTAATTTAAACTGATCATTTCGTTTTACAGTTACCTCACAGTTTAATTCCTCCAAATAATGTACTAAGTTATAAGTGAATGAATCGTAATTATCAATTAAAAAAATCTTTTTCATATTATTTCTTCTGCATTTTTTAGAGCATTATCTAGGGCTCCTAACTTGTTATATACCTCTTGAAGTTCACTCTTTGGAACTGAATCAGCAACAATCCCAGCTCCTGCTTGATAATTTAATTCTTGATTTTTTGATAGAAAAGATCGAATTATTATTGCATGATTAAAATTACCTTTAAAGTCCATATATCCAATTGCCCCTCCATAAAAATTACGTTTTGTTTTTTCATATCGATCTATGAGTTTTAGCGCATTATGTTTAGGNGCACCACTCAANGTCCCAGCTGGAAAAGTATCAGCTACAACTTGGAGCGATTTAACATCTCNTTTCAGCAAACAGGTTACTTTGGAAACTAAATGAATAACATGAGAAAAAAATTGAATTTCTCTATTTTTTTCTACCACTACATTTGAACCGTTTCTGCTTAAATCGTTCCTTGCTAGATCAACTAACATAATATGTTCACTATTTTCTTTTGGATCTTTTGCTAATTTTAGAGCTGATATAGCATCTTTCTTATCATCTCCTGTGCGTCTAAATGTACCAGCTATTGGGTGAATTTCAGCCACATTATTTTCTATTATAAGTTGAGCCTCTGGAGAACTCCCAAAAATTTTAAAATTGCCATAATCGAAAAAGAATAAATAGGGTGAGGGATTTATTGATCTTAATGATCTGTATACATTAAATTCATCTCCATGAAATTTTTGAGAGAAGCTTCTAGATAATACAAGTTGAAAAACATCTCCTCTTTGGCAGTGCTCTTTGGCCTTTAGAACGAAATCAATAAACTGATTATCTGTTAAATTGGAATTTTTNNNACCGACTTTNTTAAACTTAAAAGTACTTATGTGATTATTTTGTAGNAGCTGACTAATNATNNCAATATTATGATTCGTATTGNATGTGTGAGAAAATATGTGAGCTTCATGGTTAAAAAGGCTTATGGCAATAATATTTTGATATATGGCATAATATAAATCTGGAATTTCGTGACCCCTCTTAGTTTCATTTAATTTTATATTTTCAAAATATTCAATCGCTTCATGACCGATATATCCAAAAAGTCCATTACTAATAAATTTAAATGGATAGTCCTTAANCTCAAATTGTTGAGAAAANGAATGAATTTTATCTGTTACACTTGTATCCTTTGAGATATTTTCAATTATTTTTTTTCCATCTGGATATTGAGTAATAAGTTGATTTTTTTTAATTTGAATAGACGCTATTGGGTTACAACATACATAAGAGAAGTTTTTATTATTTTGGTTGTACTCACTACTCTCNAAAAGTAGACTATTTGAAAAAACATCTCTTATCTTCATGTAAATACTTACAGGACTTAAAGTGTCNGCNAGTATTTTTTTATGTTTTGATTTTAGTTTAAATATTTTCATNGTNATATAATTAAAAAAGGCTTGTCGTTTAGACAAGCCTTTAATTTTTTTCACAGGAATGGTCTTAACGATTTNAATNCGNNTTGTTAAACCACCAAGAATTNATTTTNTNAAAANTCATTTNACAAATATACTTTTATGTTGTAAAAAATAAAAATCTTTTTAAAATATAATTTTTTGTNNAAAAAAANNGAAGTTACATTTGTTNAAANTATAAANATGGATNTATCNCAAAAAGATTGGGTTNCTNGNTTAAAANNGAATAAAAANNNNGAATTNCTTGATGTAAGGTCNTTAGAGGAACANAANAANNAANGTATACCAAANTCNACTCTAATNGANATAAATNATCCTAANGAATTTTTGGAANATTTNGAATNAATGGATAAAAATAAATCNTATTTTATTTATTGTAGATCNGGNAANAGAAGTTCTAAAGCTTGTTTTATTATGAATAGTATGGGTTTTAAAAAGACATTTAATCTNNTGGGTGGNATTCTGGAATGGGANGGNGAAATTGAATANGTNTANNTTATGTTATTTAAAATTTGGCNTTTTTTTGAACAAAATGGTTTTGGAGTTTGTTCNGTNANNGCAAAGTTTTTTGGNTTNAGAGTAAAAAATTTAAGANTNTTCTTTNTCTATTTATCNNTANTTACNATTATNNTAGGACCNNTAATTTATNTATTTATTGCTTTTNTNATAAAAATTAAAAATNTTTTTTGNTNCAGNAAGCCNTCNGTTTTTGATATNTAATNAAATAAAAGTANCANTAATTTAATTTGAATTTTTAGTNTTTTTATTGCATCTTGCTCGNNATTAAAAATTNAATNATGNTTTTAAAAAAACTNNAGTTTNTTNTTCCATTACTTATTTTTATAAATCCNNTANATCTTTNAGCTCAAAANAATNCAGATCTTGGATTAGATGAAAGAATNAATGANGCTTTCAAGCCNATAGCNAATTGGTTTGANTCTGTTATTTTACATGATTTTCCTTTTACNGAAACAATTTTTGGAACNGGNATACCNNCNATNATTATCTTGTTAGTNGGNGGAGCATTATTTTTTACAATATATTTNGGNTTTGTNAATATTAGNCAGTTTCCNACNGCAATAAATACTGTNAGNGGNAAATTCGATTCNCTNGAATCNACTNAATCTNNCNAAGTTAANAATATTANNGGAGAAGTNTCTCATTTNCAAGCTCTTGCAACTGCTGTTTCTGGAACTGTNGGTAATGGAAATATTGCAGGAGTTGCAATGGCAATTGCAATTGGTGGTCCTGGAGCAACCTTTTGGATGATTTTATGTGGATTACTTGGAATGTCAACAAAATTTGTTGAATGTACTNTNGGNGTTAAATANAGAGANNTNGGAAAAGANGGAACTGTTTATGGNGGACCAATGTATTANATGACNAAAGGTTTAANNGAAATTGGTTTTGCNAAGTTAGGTAAAGTTCTTGCAATNATTTTTGCTNTNTTATGTATCGGNGCATCNTTTGGTGGAGGTAATGCTGCGCAGTCAAATCANGCNGCAGTTCAGTTAGTTAATTCATTTGGAATGTCNGGNGGAAGTGCAAGAACAATNATNGGTNTAGTNATGATGGTTTTTGTNGGAATNATTATAATAGGTGGTATNAAAAGAATNGCNTCTGTAACNGAAAAAGTAGTTCCTTTTATGGCAGCTAATGTANATAATTGCNTGTTTNTANATAATANTANCNAATATTACTTTCGTTGATGATGCNTTTGCAATGATTTTTAATCAGGCNTTTAGTCCNAATGCAGGATTGGGAGGATTNTTNGGAGTNTTAATAACNGGTTTNAGAAGAGCAGCATTTTCNAATGAAGCTGGAGCAGGTTCNGCCTCAATAGCTCATTCNGCTGTAAAAACTAATTANCCTGCNTCAGAGGGNTTNGTTGCTCTACTCGAGCCATTTATTGANACNGTTGTAATTTGNACNATGACAGCNTTAGTAATTATAATTTTTAATGGTGATAGTACNGTATTTAANTATGGNGGAATTGGNGGNGTAGTNATGATNGATGGAATNCCTGNNGAGGGAGCTAGTATNACNGCNGCAGCATTTTCNAAATATATTTCATTTTCNGGNCCATTTTTAACNCTNGCAGTTGTTCTNTTTGCNNTTTCNACNATGATTTCATGGTCTTATTANGGTCTTCAATCATGGATGTATGTTTTTGGAAAGAGTAGAGTATCNGATTTAACATATAAAGTANTGTTTTTANTTTTTATTGTNATTGGTGCTGCNGGTGANATGTCCTCAGTATGGGGTTTTTCAGATGCTATGATTTTGGGNTTGGTTTTTCCAAATATGATNGGNTTNTTTTTTCTTTTTCCTATGGTTAANAATGAGTTGTCNAAATANAATAAAGCAATTGGCAAACTNTAAAAAAANAGNTNAACTTGNTNAAGTATTATATTAGGTTTACTATATTTGCANACATTTATTAAANAAAATATGCTTATAATACCAATAAANGAAGGNGAAAATATNGANAGGGCTNTAAANCGTTTCAAAAGGAAATTNGATAAAACTGGTGGTATGCGAGAATTAAGANCNCGTAAACAGTTTTTAAAACCNTCNGTNAAGNATCGNGCAAAAATTCAAAANGCTCAGTACATTCAGCATTTGAGAGATCAAGAGAACTTATAATTCCAGTAATAGTTATTTAAATAAAGGTTGTAAATTAGATTAATGAATGCAATCCTTCATTAATTTGAATTTTATAGATAAGTTTATTGAATATATTTCACTTGAGAAAAATTATTCATCTCACACTGTTTTAGCCTATAAGAATGATTTAAATAGCTTTTCAAATTTTTGTTTAACTGATTTTAATCAAAAAAAAATTGATTGTATTCAGTATAATGTTATTAGATCGTGGATTGTTTATTTAATTAATCAAGGAAGATCAAATAGAAGTATCAACAGAAAGCTTTCAACCCTTAGATCTTTTTATAAGTTTTTAGAAAAAACATCTTCTATTGAGATTTCTCCGATGACAAAACACAAGCCATTAAAAATTGAAAAAAAAATTCATATGCCCTTTTCTGAAGATGAGGTTTTTAGAGTTTTAGATGGAGACTTTTTTTCAAAAAACTATAAAGGAGTACTAGAAAAAACTATAATTTACTCTTTATATTTTACGGGAGCTAGGAGAAATGAAATTATTCAAATGAGATACAAGTCAGTCGATGTTAATCAACAAATACTAAAAGTTTTAGGGAAAAGAAATAAGGAAAGATTAATTCCCATTCATGATAAATTAAAAGATCAATTTCAAAAGTATTTAGATGTAAGACCATGTATAAATAACAATAAAATAGAAACTTTTTTTTGCTTTGAAAATGGGAAAAAAATATCCCCAGAATTTGTTTATCAAACGGTTAATTTGTATTTTAATAAGGTGTCTTCTAAAACTAAAAAAAGTCCTCATATGTTAAGGCATAGCTTTGCAACTCATATGCTTGATCAGGGAGCAGATTTAAATGCCGTTAAAGGTTTGTTGGGTCATTCTAGCGTAGCTGCTACACAAAATTACACCCATACGAGTATGAAAAAAATCAAGTCTATATATTCTAATTCTCATCCAAGAGGTTCCAATAAAATTTAATTAAAAATGAACTATAATTTTCAATCAATTAATTTTAATCCAAAAAATAAATTATTATTAAATATAAAAAATAGGACAAGAAAGTTATCGTTGTTTTATGATAAGATTATTTCAGTTAATATTTATGCAAAATTAATAAACTCAAATAGAAAAAATAAAGAAGTTGAATTTATACTAAGAATTCCAGGAGAAGAATTTGTTGTGAAGAAAACTTCTGATTCTTTTGAGCGATCTGTCAAGCGAGTTACAAATTCAATAGAAAGATTACTTATTAAGCACAAAAAGAAACTATCTAAAATTTAAAGTTAAAAAAACACCTAAGTTTCTATATAAATCCATGGATAGTATATCCTAGAACAAGACCTAAAACAAACATTATTAACCCTTTCATAGAAAAAAACCAACTAAAGTTTTCTTCCCATGAATCGGGTATGTAATTTTGATTTTTATCTTCAAGTTTACCTGTTCTAGTTGAATAGCCAGCATACCAATAAATAAAAATAACTAGAACGGTTATAAAGATAATTGTAACTAAAAAATCAGTATTCATGTTTTATTATTTAAATTGATTTAAAGTAAGTTATGAAATTTTTCATACTCCACAAAATTCTTAATGATAATGAAAATCATTTATACTTTCCTGTTTGATTAAGTCTCACATTCAATATTAAATTATGTTTATGGTTTAATCTTTTCCTTTTTATTGATTATGTTTCTTCTTTATTCAGCGAAAGTATTTTATATTTGCCCTCGTTCATTGAAAATTCGATTTAAATATGTAATTCTATGGTTTTTATATCTTAAGATATTTCATAAATTCCATTTTAAATCATATTAAGATTCTATCAATATATTTAAGCCGATGTAGCTCAGCTGGCTAGAGCAGCTGATTTGTAATCAGCAGGTCGTGGGTTCGAGTCCCTCCATCGGCTCAAAATTAATATTGGGGAGATACTCAAGCGGCCAACGAGGGCAGACTGTAAATCTGCTGTTTTTAACTTCGCAGGTTCGAATCCTGCT
>PAHL01000051.1 GCA_002711185.1 Flavobacteriaceae bacterium | reverse complement strand
AATGACATGAGAGAAAAGAAATTTTTTGAAACATGGCAAAGAATTGCATTCAATCCACAAACTTGGTCAATGGGTTATTATGATGACTATGTGGGTAATGTAACAATCTATTCATTAGACCAACAAGATAATAGAAGATATGGTGTTGAGTTAGTTGAGGCTTTCCCTGAAGATATATCAACACAAGCTTTATCTGGCACACAGGCTACAGCACCTATGGATGTTACTGTTGGTTTTAAATATAGATATTGGAGAAATCTAACAGATGAATCTGAATTACCTAAACCACTATTGGATAGACTACAAAATGTACTTGGTGACCAAGTCGAAAGACAGTTACTAAATAGAATACCAAAAGTATTAAGAAGATTATAATTAAGGAGTGAAAAATTATGGCTTTACCTAAACTTGAAACACCAGTTTATACTTTAACAATACCTTCAACAGATGAAGAAATAAAGTATAGACCGTTCTTGGTTAAAGAACAAAAAAGAATGATAATNGCACAAGAATCTGAAAATGAAACAGAATTACTTGATGCTATGAAACAGTTAATTCGTGACTGTACATTTGAAAAAATAGACCCAGCAACATGCCCTTTGTTTGANGCAGAGTATGTATTTTTACAAATAAGAAGTAAATCAGTTGGTGAAACTATATCTGTAAATATTACTTGCCCAGATGATGAAAAAACTATAGTATCAAAAGAGATACCTATAAGTGAAATTAAAGTATCTGTTTTTGATGACCATTCGAATGAAGTAAATGTGACTGATGATATTAAAATGACTTTTGATTATCCTTTACTTTCATCTTATGCTACATATAACAATGCATCAACAACAGAAATGGCATTTACAATTATTAATGATTGTTTAAAAACTATATCTTGGGAAGATACAACATATAATAAAGCAGACATAAGTGACAAAGAATTAACAGATTTTATTGATAACTTAAATACTGAGCAATTTCAAAATGTGATGAAATTTTTTGAAACAATGCCAAAAATAAGATATGTTGCTGAAATTGAAAATCCTAATACTAAAGTAAAAAGTGAAGTACCAATAGAGGGCCTAAGAAGTTTTTTAGTATAGGGCTCTCACATGAGAGCCTAACAAATTACTATAAAAGTAATTTTGCACTCATGCAACATCATAAATACTCTTTAACAGAGTTAGAGAATATGATGCCGTGGGAAAGAGAAATTTACATGGGATTGTTATCTAAACATATACAGGAAGAAAACGAAAGAATAGAAAAAGAAAATAGGAAGATGAATAATGGCTGAGGAAGAAAAAAAAGTAGAAACTAAAGATAATGGTTGGTATAATAGTGCAGCATCTAGTTTTGATAGATGGCGTGTATTTCCTAGATTATTAATCACTCTATATGGATTTGCATTTTATAGAACAACAGAATGGTTTATGACATTACCTGACCCAACTAACGCACAATCTGCATTTGTATCAGTAATCGTAGGAGCTGGTGCTGCATGGTTTGGATTATATGTAGGTGCAACGAGTAAAAAATAATGGCNAAAGAAAAGAAAGACCCNTTAGATAAAAGATTTGANANCATGGTTGAGAAGTTAGCTTCTCTAAANCANAATGCTGGACTTCAAGNAATTCATGCTGACAAAATTGCAGANTTAACAGCAGAAAGAAATCGTATTGCTGCTAAAGCNNNTGGNNTANNTGANGAAGAAGCTGGAAGAAGAGCAGATATGGATGCTAAAATGTTAGCACTTCAAAAAGAAATACAACGAGATACAGCAATCGCTGGAGAAGATGCACCAAAAGTTATGGCAAATCAAAAGATACTTGATAAGATGAAAGAAAAAGAAGAAAAGAAAAGAGAAAAAATAAATTTTAATATGCAGAAAAAAATAGTTAGTGGATTAACAGATATTGGAGATAATATAGGTGGAAAAGTAGCGGCTGGAGGTTCAATGCTTCTAAAAGGTATTGGTGTTATTGCACTATTTGCTTTTTTAACATCAGATTCATTTAAAGCAATAGTNGGTGGTATNGTAAATTTTGTAACAGATTTTGTTGGTTTATTTACAGGTAGTAAAGATGTATTACCTTTCTTAGGTGACCATTTTGGTAAAGTAATAGCACTTCTTACATTNATTGGTCTTAAACTATTTGCAATAGGAACTNAAACANCANTTGCANAAGCAACAATGACTGCTTTACAAGCTGCATTTACTTTCTTGTTTGGACCTAAAGGTGTCTTAATGAAAAACATGATACCTAGATTAAAACTAATGGGTGCGGGATTATTAGTACAAGGTAAAGCTATGATGATTAGTTTAGGATTGGCTTTTAAAGGAATGCTTATTGGTCTTGGTGCAATACTTGCTCCAATGTTACCTGTTGTGGCTGTTGTTGCTGCTATTGCTGCAGCTGCTTATGGTGTTGTAAGAATATTTCAAGGATTTCAAGAACACTTTAGTGAGGCAAATGAACAGTTTGGATTCTTTGGTGGAATAATTGCTGGATTTACAGGTGGAATCAAAACAATATTAGGTGATGTAGTAGGTGTTATAGATTCTATTTTAGGTTTCTTTGGTTTNCCAGACTTATTGGACCCAGTNCTTAAAGCAATAGAAGAATTTGATGTTATGAATTTTGTTGGTGGTGTCATGGACTTCTTTGCTGATATTGGTAATTTCATAACAGAAGGTTTAGCTAGTATTGGAAGAATATTTAAAGCAATTGGTGCAGGTGCTATGGCTGCATTAACAAGTCCTTTTAGTCCTATAGAATCATTTAATAAAGCTTTTGCTGAAGCTATGAGTGGAGCAGATGTTAAACCAGACTTAGGTAATATTGCTGCAGCTGGTGCTCAAATGTCAGGTGGTGAGAATGACCCTGCAAGATTTATTGCAAGAAAAGAAAATGAAAACATGCAGATGGCAAGAAAAGAAGAAATGATGGGTGATAAGAGAGCAGTTATGATTACTAATAACAATGTTATTAATAAAGGTGGTGATAGTTTTTCAGAAGTTAGGGGTGGTGATGTTAATGTTCATGATAATTCACAAAATCCATATTACAATCCTGCTTAACTAGGATTTAGATGGTCTTCGGTTAGTATCTTAAATTCCATATCATGGTCTAGACAAAATTCAGTTGCAGACTTCCATTTAGCNTTGTTTATACCCCATGTTTTTACTTTGTTATACCAAACACCTGTTCTTCTTTTAGGATTTCTTTCTGGTGGAGTACATTGATTTTTAGGTTTAACTTCAATAATATACTTCTTAATACTACCATTTTTAGTACGAACTTTGATATAGAAATCAGGGAAATATCTATGATAACGACCATCCCATGGTGATACATATGGTATTACCAATTCTTCACTACCCCATTCTATGATAGATTTAGTAGTATCACAATACTTCATCATCTTCAATTCCCATGAAGAACGATACACTATTTCTTTCAAATCACCTTTATATTTTGTAGGATATTTAGGTTTAAACTTTCCTTTATATGTCATAATCGTTATAAATACTTTAAATCAATATAGGACTATTTATACATGGCAATAGATGTATTAAAAAGACAAGGCAAGTCAGCCGTCACAGGTNTACTAGGAAAAAATCTAAGAAGGGTTGCTGGTAACATTGGTAGTGTTATTCGTGGTGATGTNGGTATAGGTGATTCATCTGAAACNGCACCAATCAATCGTACTAAACAATCTACAAAGATGTTATCTTTTCCTTTAGATGTAGGTGCAGACCCNGGNATAGGTAATCATGGGCACTACATTATGTTTTTTATNAATGAACAANNAAATGCTAAACTAAAATTTGGTGGTGGATATGCTGNAGAGGCAAATGCACAAGATATGGGTTTAGAAAATATANNANNTGANNNNAGAAAAAGAAAACTAAAAGGTNTAACTAAAAATTTTGATACAAAAGCACANAGTTTTTTAGATATGTTTTCCCCAGATAAAATANNAAATCAATTACTAGGTGGANTAACTGATAAAATAGGTGGATTTGGACTTGGNACTAAAGGAAGAATTAAAACAGAAAAGAAACATCAAATTAGGTCACAGAAAGACCAAACAGTAGCATTTGAAAGACCACCAACAAAAAGATTAGATACAGCAATATCTATGTACATGCCACCAACAGTAAAAACTTCTTACAAGTCAGAATATACAGATACCTCTATAGGTGCATTTGCTGGAAAAGCTATAGATGCAATAAACTCACTTAAACAAGGAGCAGATGTGACAGACCCAGCAGTAAAGGAAAAATTAACATCTGCAGTTACAGGTGGTGCTGAGGCAGCAGTAAGAGGAGTTGCAAGAGAACTTGGTGGTGGAATAGTAGAACAGATAGAAATGCAAAAAGGTGAAATTGTTTCAGACAGAATGGAATTAGCATTTAAAGGAATATCAAAAAGAGAATTTACATATGATTTTAAGATGATGCCTAGAAGTAAAGAAGAAGCTGATGAGATTGCAGAAATAATTTATGCATTTAAATTTCATATGTTACCAGAATTAGGTGATGGTGATAAAACAGGTAGAAACTTAAAAGTACCAAGCACATTTGATATACAATACATGTATATAAATCAAGAGAATAATTATTTACATAAAATATCAACTTGTTATTTAGAAAACATGGATATATCTTATGGTGGTTCTAAGTATGTGACATATGATGGTAATGCAGATGGTGCTCCACCTGTTGAAACAAATATAACATTAATGTTTAAAGAGATAGAACTAATTACAAGAGAAAGAGTAGAAGAAGGTTTCTAATATGTATTTTAAACAGTTTCCAACAATACCATATGATTCTAAAGGCACAGGTGAATTTAAAAGTGTAAAAAATTTACTTAGGCGTGTGGGTATCAGAGCAAAAGTAAAAGCTAATACTATGTTATATGATACCTATGATGTTAAGAATGGTGAAACACCAGAATCTATAGCATTTAAACTATATGGTAATGCTGAATTACATTGGGTAATTATGATGATTAATAATATTACAGATAGATATCATGATTGGCCAATGACAGAGGCACAATTTTTACAATTTCTAAAAGACAAGTATTCAAATATTGATGGTGTACATCATTATGAAATATCTCAAACTTCTGGTAATACTAAAAAGAAAATTGATATTGGTACAGACAATACAGATTACCCATCTGCAACTTTAATTACCAATTATGAGTATGAACAAGAGCAACAAGATGTTAAAAGAAAAATAAGATTGTTAGACCCTAGTTACATATCACAATTTACGGAAGAATATAATAACTTAATTAGCGAATCAGTAATATAATGTCAACAAATTATTCGTATGCAGGTCAATTTACATTTGATAAGGTAAAGATATTTTCTTCATCAGGCACTGTTGTGGATATATCAAGACTTGTTACAGGTGTAAATTTATATGAGGATTTATATAAAACATGTATAACTGGTGATATTACCATTGTTGATACGAATAATGTAATTATGGAAGCACCTGTTATTGGTCAAGAATTTTTAGGATTTAAATTAACAACACCTGGTTTAGATGAATTTTCTCTAGATTACAGCACTCATGTATTTACAATTACTAAAATAGTTTCAAGAACATCACCAAGACCTGGCACCATGGTTTATACTTTAGCATTTTCTTCACCAGAGGGATTAAGAGATAATAGAGTTAGAGTTTCTAAAAGTTATACAAATACTGTTGATGCTATTATTGAAGATGTATTATCTTCTGCAAAATATATTAATACTAAAAAAACATTATTTTTAGAAGAAAGTAAAGGTATAAAAAAAATAGTAGCTCCATATGTGCATCCATTTAAATTAATTAATCAATTAAAATTAGATGCTATATCAAAAAAACATGATTCACCACATTATATGTTTTATGAAAATACTTTAGGTTTTCATTTCAGAACTTTAGATAGTTTATATGCACAAAAAGCTGCAGCAGAATTTAATGCAACTGATATGGGTGGTAAAATATCACTTGAAGATGAACTTAAAAGAGTATTACGATTTCAAATAGTGGGTAGTAATGATATGTTACTAAATGTTGTGACTGGTATGTTATCATCAAATACAATAACTCATGACATATATAGAAAAGAATATAAGTATAATGATTTTGAATATATTGCTGACTTTGATGAAAACAATAGAATTAATTACGAAGAAAATGGTTATCCAATATACAATGATGTACCACTAGATGAGTTTGATAATACTGTTTCTACATTTACAGATGCAAAGAGATATGTTCATCCAACATCAACAATTATAAATAATAGTGATGCACAACACTATGATACAAGTACTAAATCATATCCGTACACTGCCAACAACATATCAAAGACAATCATGTCTAGAAAATCTAAACTTGCGGAGTTAACACAAGGAATGAGTATAATAGTAGAAGTATTTGGAACAACAACATTAAATGTTGGGTCTATTGTCAATATGACTATACCTGTGACAGGTGCAAAACATAGTGGAGAAGACAACGACATATATTTATCTGGTAGATATCTAGTAAGGTCACTAAGACATATGTTCGATTTTACAGACAAAAGACATACTTGTGCAATGACATTAGTCAGAGATACAATCAATAAAGAATTACCAATAAATGATTTAGCAATAGAACCTAAAGCTGAATCTAGAGGTATAATATCAGAATTTTATTCATAAAGGAGGTAAACTATAGTAAACTATATCATGTATAATTAATTAATCAATTTGGAGTTTTAGAATGACAAACAAATACAAAAACAAAATTAAGAACATGAAATTTTTGAGCCAAACAAGGACAAGGGTGATACCTGAAAAACTTGACATAAATAAGTTAAAAGAAAACTATAGAAAAAAGGAAGCAGATGAAGAGCTACACAGATTTACAAGAGGGACTATATGACCCAAATATATTTAAAGCATTCTTTCTAGCTGGGGGACCAGGTAGTGGTAAATCATATGTAGTACAAAAATCTACAGGTGGAACTGGCCTGAAGATAATTAACTCTGATGATGTCTTTGAAAAATATTTAAAACAAGCAAGACTTGATTTTAAAATGCAGGCTGGACAAAAGTCTGAAAGAGATATAGTAAGAAGTAAAGCAAAAGCAGTAACTGCCAGAAGAAAAGATAACTATCTAGAAGGTCGTTTNGGTTTAATNATTGACGGNACAGGAAAAGACTATGGTAAAATATCAACACAAGCAGCAGGACTAAAACAATTAGGTTATGATGTACACATGATATTTGTAAATACATCATTAGAAGTTGCATTACAAAGAAATCAAGAAAGACCCAGAAGTGTACCAGAAGATATTGTAAAAAAATCATGGAATCAAGTACAATCAAACATAGGTAAGTTTCAATCATTCTTTGGGCCCAAAAACTTCATCATTGTAGATAANGATATGCCAGATAAAGATGGTCGTTTATTTGACCATGTATTTAAAAAAGTACAAGGACTGTTAAGAAAGAAAGTNGANAANTNTNTTGCNAANGCTTGGATGGCAAAAGANCTTANACTNAAACAAAGATNATGNTNATANTNACNATNNTANTATTCCTNNTAGTAGGNTTTGTATTAGTCATGCACAATCGCCCAGATTGGTGGTCTTCACTCACTCATTGGTTGCATATCAGAACTTCTATGTTAAGACCAGAAATTAGTATCGTAGAACTAATCATATTAATAGGTGTATTACTCATATTATTCAAATTATACTTCTAAATGAGAATCATTCTCATATAAGTCATTGAAATTGTTCAATATTTATACAAATTAATTTAGAAATATCAATAAAATCAACCACTTAAACACTTGACAATACTTGTTTGACCTGTCATAATAGCATAGTAAGTTAAATAAAGAGAGAGAAAATATTATGGAATTAAGATATCAAGTAAAAGTCGTGACAACAGGTTGGTTTGATGTGGTTGATACTATGTTAGATAAAACTGTAGGTTATTATTCAGAGAAACCTTCTTGGAAAGGTGATACAAACTATGGATATGAAGCTGCTGCTGAGATGGCTGAAGACATGAATGAAGCTGAAATGGAGGTGATGTCATAATGTATACTTTATACTACTATAGAGAAGAAGCATATTGGACATTTATGTTTCCTATGCAGGCATTTGATTTTGCCGAAAAGAATGTAAAGACAAATGGTACAGAGTATGTGGTCATGGATGATGATGGCTACTTTGTGCATAAGAAAGATTTAGAATTAACTAGTGAGGTATCATAATGGACCACCATCAAGAATTATACGAATTGAATCAGCAGAATGAAGAAGCTGAGTATCACCAATGGGAATTAGAACAACAGGAACAAGCAGAACAAGAAGCTGAAGAAAAAGAATGATAGAAGAACTAGAATTTATAGAACACTTAGGTAATATAAAGAAACTAATGATGGCATCACCCTATGGTCGTGCAAATAAAACAGTTTTAAAATATGTTGATATATTGATTGACATACACCAAAAAAGATTTGATGAATATGAAAAAAATATGTTGGAAGAACATACAAGTAATGAAGTAAATAATAAAATAAGAGAGGTTTATAATGAATCCAATGATAAAGTTATTTGACCATAACCATTTAAACAGTTTAGGAATATACATTATAAAAGATGTAGTGTGGTACTCACCATGGTATTATAAAAGTTTACAATGGGGTAATTACATGTTGCCTAATGGAGAGCGTCATGCCTAAAGGAATGCATTTAGTCTTAGGATTATCTTCACTAAATACTAAAAAGAAGAAACCTAAAATTACAAAAAAAAGAATGGAACAGTTGAAAGAAGAGCATAGACTGTACAATAAGAAAATGAAACAGACTAATAATCGTAGAGATATGATGTCATTTGATGATTATGTCAAAAGACAATTTGGTCAGATAAAATATAAACCTAGAAAGAACACAGGTACATATCAACCTACAGGTATGACCATTACCAGAACTACAGATTTACCAAGTCGTACAATAGATGTAAAAGATTTACAACATGCTTGTACTAAACCAAATGATGACTATAAAAGAGAAATCAGTAGTCAATATGTGATAGGACAAGCTTATAACAAATCAGGTCTACAAGTTTTAACAAAAAAAGAAACACAAGACCCAGAAACAGGTAAGAGAAGATAAATGTTTAGTGATATTAAAGTGCCATTCAATAGTGTTATGTTATACAATGTAGCAAAATTGAAAGACGGAATGACAATATCTGATGTTGAAGAACATCTAGGTACAATGTGCAATATTGTTAAAAATAAATACAAAGGATTTTTGGCAGGACAAGTTTTTGAGTATGCTGGTTTTGTCAGTAAAGAAGGTTCAGTTGGTGATTATGGTGATGAAGGTAATCATATTGCAATTATCACATATTGGACATCTTTTGATGAACACGAAAGAAGTCATGCAGATGAAGATTTTAAAAATGAATTTTGTAAACTATTAGAGTTTTGNGATGANACAAAAGAATTAGGATATAAACTAATGTGGCAAGGAGAGCAAGAATTGGATAACTTATACAAAGAGGTCATAAAATAATGTTAAAAGTTTTACTAATAATATCAGCAATGGGTATAGAACAAGAAATACAATTCCCTGATATGGAATCTTGTTTAGAGGTTCGTGCATCGGTCTTAGAACAGGTAGAAGATGCTCAAGCTTTATGTATTCCTGCTGGTGCTGAAGATTTAAGCATGAAACGAATGGATAGATTTTTTAATAAATTTATGGAAATGATTGAAAGATTGGAAAATAGAGATTTTGACCATGAAATTGAAGAATTACCCGAAAATCATGAATTTAACTAGTTTTNAGCTCAAAACAAGGAGCTCAGACCCCTCTAAAATCAATTTTTAAGGGCCAAGTGATACTATCACTCATGGAAAATATAGACTTCCATATATCTACGATTAGATACTCTATCGTGGATTTTTGTTATATAAGCCACTTTAGCTCAGTTGGTAGAGCAATAGTTTTGTAAACTATAGGTCGTGGGTTCAAATCCCTCAAGTGGCTCATATAAATANACAATAATATGAAAAATCATAAACTATCATTATTGACTTTTGTCACATCACTAGCAATTGCTGCAGTTGCCGCCTGGTATTCTATTATCGGATTGACTGCAATATTTTCTGCAGCAGTAATTCCAATTATTATCATGGGTATAGTTTTAGAGATTGGTAAACTTGTGGCAGCATCTTGGGTTTACACTCATTGGAAAGAAACAGGTATTTTATTAAAAACATATCTAGTTTCTGCTGTTGTAGTTTTGATGTTAATTACAAGTATGGGTATCTATGGATTTTTATCAAAGTCACATATTGATGCTGGAATCAATACTACAGAAATATCAGTCAAACTAGAAAGATTAGACAATCGTATAAATGGTGAACAGAGAGTTATTGATAGGGCCGAGAAGACACTTAAACAATTAGATGATAGACTAGAGAAGATGAACGAAGGTTGGTTCATTACAAGAGGTATAAAACAGAGAGAGAAAGAGGCAGAAGAAAGAGAACAGTTAAACAGTATTATCACAAAATCAGAAACCAAGATTGATGATTTACTAGACAAGAAATCAGAGTATCAATTAGAAGTTAAGAATTTCGAAGTAGAAGTGGGACCTATCAAATATATTGCTGCATTGGTATATGAAGATGATGCGAATAAAAACCTTGACAAAACGGTACGCTATGTGATACTATTGCTTATATTTGTATTTGACCCTTTGGCAGTCTTATTGTTGATATCTGCTAACATGTCATACAGAAAAGAATTAGGACTTTATCCACCAGAGGAAAAAGGACTACCAGTAAATGTTGGAAAGACTATAAGAAGTGCTACATCACACAAAGGTGTGAAAAAGGTGACTAAAGAAAGAGATGGTGTTAAAATACATTTCTTTGAAGAAGATGATGGTAAAGGCTAAGGAGGCTTTATGGCAGGTAAGACAGAAGGTGTTTCTAAAATGTACACAGGTAGACATTTCAGTAAAAGTGAAAAACAAAGACAGAATAATAATTTTTTAACAGGTGAAACTTGGAAGTATGTTCCAAACACTAACTTTGCATACTATTCTTCTATGGGAAGATTTGCAATTCAAATTAAANATGATTTTCCACATCAAGGTACATACCTATGTACAGAGGAAGAACTTAAAAGTGAAGTGAACTATTATGCAAATATGAATAACATATTAAATGAATCGGAAGGTTATACTAACATAGATTATTATACACAATGGAGAAAAACAGATGGCTAAAACAATAGACGCTGATTTACTACAAAAAGAAAGGGATGATTTAGAGAAATCTCTAATACAGGCCAGACAAAATGTAGAAACGGCAAAAAATCAAGTTATGTCAGTTATNGGTGCAATACAAATGACTGATAGANTAATNNCANTATCNAAAGAAGGTAATTACTCAAAGAGTAGAGCAAATTCNGANGNTGTNCCAGTAGAACNTCAGCTGCAGAAGTACAAAANTCANTAGANGAACATGCCAAAGATATGGTATCGGAAATTGGTGATGATGATTTAGGAAAGGTAGACTAGTGTACGAATATAAATGTAAAGTCACTAGGGTTGTTGATGGTGATACAGTCGATATAGATATAGACTTAGGATTTGGTGTATGGTTGCACAAAGAAAGAGTAAGAATCTATGGTATAGATACACCAGAATCAAGAACTAGAGA
>PAHL01000050.1 GCA_002711185.1 Flavobacteriaceae bacterium | reverse complement strand
GAAGAAGCACCTGCTGAAGAACCACCCGCTGCTGAAGAAGCACCTGCTGAAGAACCACCCGCTGCTGAAGAAGCACCTGCTGAAGAAGCACCTGCTGAAGAAGCTCCCGCTGCTGAAGAAAGCTCTGAAAAGGATTAAATTAATACTTCCAAATGAAAAAAAATACCTTCTTCTATCTAGGTAAAATAGTTAGTAGGTATAGTTTTAAGGGCGAGTTATTAATAAAAACTGATAGTGACGAGCTTGAAAACTTAAAAAAAATAAAAAATTTTTTCATTGAGGAAAACAATTCACTAATTCCATACTTTATAGAAAAGTGCCTAATTCATAAATCTTCTTTACTGAGAGTAAAGTTTGAAGATATTGATACTGAAATTAAAGCAAATCAATTATTAAAAAAGAATGTTTACTTACCTAAGAAACTTTTACCCAAATTACAAGGAAATAAATTTTATTTTCACGATGTAATAAATTTTAAAATAATAGATAAAAAATTAGGTGAAGTTGGCACTATAATAGGGTTCAATACTCAGACAGTTCAGTCTCTAATCGAAGTAAAAACAGAAACCAAGAATATCTTAATTCCTGTTCATGATCACATAATAGTCAAATTAGATAAAAAGAATAAATCTATTATTGTTGATTTGCCGGAAGGTCTAATTGATCTTTTTTAACTCTAAAATTCTCAAAAATCAAATACAAGTCCGAAACTTGGTATCGGACTTCTAGATCTTTCTGACTGAATTGGAATTAAATTTTCAGGAAAAACCAGTGATCCATCGATATTTCTCTGCAAGCCAAACTCTTCTGGTTGAGGATTTATTTGTGCTAAGACGTTTTGAATATCAATGAAAAAGTTAAATGATAAATTTTTAAAATTCCATTTTTTATCTATTCTTAAATCTGCTTGACTAAACACATCAATTTTCTGGCTTCCCATATTGATATAATCATAAATTATGATCGGATATGCCTCCAATGATTTTTCAATATCAACTAGAGGATACGGAGTTCTTCCTGCATATCTGTAACGCAAAGAAATTTCCCAATTTCTATCTAGCTTGTATCCACCTGTAAAGGAAATTAAATTTCTACTATCCCAAACTGTTGGAATATTTGGTCCATCAACATTACTAAATCTAGAGTAAAAATGAGTTAATGCAAATATTCCATAAAAGTTTTTATTTAATTTTTGTTGAAATAAAAACTCTACTCCATGACTACTACCAGTTCCAGTATCTGAAATTGGTTCATTCCCTAAAACTTCGAATCCACCACCTTTATTTGCCAAAGAAACCTGATCAATTATTGAAACAGGATATCTATTGTAATTCTTCAGAAACCCCTCTATTGTAATTCTTGATGAACTATTCCAGTTATACTCAAGACCCAAAACAAAATGATCTGATTGAATGTATTTATTTTTCTTATTTATGAAGTTGTCATCTGAATTCTTATACCCTAAAGTTGTGTATGTTGGTATTTTGAAATAACTACCAACAGAAGAATTTAATCTCCATTTTTGATCTTCTGATATCTTATAACTCACAGAAACACGAGGTGATATATTGTTCAATAACCCTGACCCATTCGTAAAAGTATCACCATCAGTTCTAACACCAAGAGAAAAACTTAATTTGTCATCGATAAAATAACGACTAAAATTGCCAAAAAAACCATATTTAAAAAAATCAATCGATGTATAATAATTGACTTGATTTTGAATTATTTGGGTATTATTAAAATAACTAGAATGCTGTAAATTAAATCCATATGAAAGTTTAAATTTATCTTTAAATTCTTTGAAATGTACTCTTAGTTTTGATTCTTGTTCCTTGGAATCGTTTTTATAAATAATCCCACTTTGAAGAATGTTGTTTGAGAATCTACTGAAATCATTTATCAATTTATTTGAACTCAATGATGTTGTTACAATTCCTTTTCCAGATTTATATTTTCTTGACCAAGAAACTCCTAGCGTTAATGTTTTTTGTTTTATTATTGGAACTTGTTCAATTGTTGCCTGAGACTCTGGATCAAATTGATCAGGAGGTTCAACTGAAAAATCGTCAATTGAGCCAAGGCCGAGGAAAGTTATTGAATTATAATCATCTATTTCATGGTGAATTTTAAATTGATAGTCCCAATAGTCTGGTCTTATAGGGAGACCAATTAGCTCAAAAACATATTGAAGATAACTTCGTCTTGCAGAGAGCATTAGTGTTGTCTTAGACCTTTCACTCAGATTCTTAAACAAAGGAGTTTTTATTGTGATACCTGCTTCACTTGCACCTAATCTAGCCTTACTAGAAAATTCTTGATTATTCCCTTCTCTTTGTTCAAAAACTAAAACTCCAGAAAGAGCATTATCATACTCTGCTCCGAAAGATGAAGTAGATAATGTAACTGCTCTAATAAAATCAACATTTACCATACCTACGGGACCTCCTGCACTTCCTTGTGTGCTAAAATGATTGATATTAGGTATTTCAATGCCATCAAGATAATAAACAGTTTCATTCGGAGCACCACCTCTAATAATAAAATCATTTCTAAATCCTCCAACTGAAGGAGAAATACCTGGCATACTTTGAGCAACTTTGGTTATATCATTATTTCCCCCAGGATAGGTTTCGATTTCTACTGAAGAAAATGTTTGAATTGATAGCGGTGTCTCAGCTAATTTTTTAAAAAGATTATTTGTTACTACTATTTCGTCTAAATTTTGACTTGCCTCGTAAAGTTTAATTAGTAAATCTGATGTTCCTGTTGATTTTACAATAACATTAAATTCAATCTTTGTTTCAAAACCAATATAACTTATTACTACATTGTATGTTTTAGTTGGAATATTATCAATTTTAAAATAACCATCTTCATCTGATACTGATCCAATTGATGTTCCTTCAATAGTTATTGAGGCACCACTTAGTGGCATTAAAAGTTTTGAATCAATAACCCTTCCTGAAATACTACCAATGTTTTGTGAAATTAAATTTATTGAATAAAAAAAAAATAAAAAATATATCAATTCTCTCATTAGCATTATTTGGTAATCATTAGAAACGATTAGTAATTTTTAATTCATTTCTTTTTTTAATTTCCTCTTAGATTTATTCTTTTTTTTTTGTTTTAATTTTTTTTTTGCTTCAACAAGAGCTTTTTTTCTTTCCTCAAGTTCAAATTCCTGACGAAACATCTCAAGATCATTATCTGAAATGGACTCTTGATCTGACGCTTGTATTGCTGGGTCCTCTGTTGAAAATGTATTCTGATTAGTTTGTCTTCTCATTACCTCTTTTGCAGATTTCAGATTATAATATAGACCTGGATCAATTAACTTATTGGCTATGTAGTTCTCATTTTTATTTTTATCCCACCTAACAAACACGAATCCTCCAAAAACAGAATCTAATTTAACCTTAAAAACATGAGCTTTATTTGGTAAAGATTGATAAACACTAATTTTTTCTGGAACATAACCCGCTAAATCCAATAATTCTGCTACAAAAGTGAGTTGCCCGTCTAATGATGAATCATTAATTGGTTCGAAAAATTCATCTTCATAATAGTTTTGAGAGTTACTATGAAAATAAATCATCAAAAAAAAACCCAGTATGACTAATCTCATATACAAATTTACAAAATTATTAATGGAGTCAATTAATCTTAAAAATATGAAAAGATGTACCTTGGGTGGGAATCGAACCCACACTCTCGAAAGAACTGGATTTTGAATCCAGCGCGTCTACCAATTCCGCCACCAAGGCTGGTGAGTATGCAAACATAAAAAATAAATCGATTTTAACATTAATTCTTTCAATAAATAGACCTATCACAAAATTAATTTTTAAATTTGCATCCCTAACAAATTTATACTTTGATAACTCCCGCAAAAATATTTTCTTGTACTCAAAGTGAATCACTCTCAAAAATGATTTCTAAATCATATGGTCAAAAGCTTGGAAATGTTGCCATTTCAAAGTATAGCGATGGAGAATTCCAGCCTTCTTTCGAAGAGTCAATAAGAGGTGCAAGGATATTTATAATCGGATCTACACACCCCAGCTCTGAAAATCTCATGCAATTGTTATTAATGCTTGATGCAGCCAAAAGATCCTCAGCTAGACACATAACTGCAGTTATTCCTTACTTTGGATGGGCAAGACAAGACAGAAAAGATAAACCAAGGGTTCCTATTGGAGCAAAGCTGATCGCAAAATTGATTGAAGCTGCAGGAGCAACACGAATAATAACAATGGATCTGCATGCTGACCAAATTCAAGGATTTTTTGAAAAACCTGTAGATCATCTCTATGCCTCAACTATATTCATCCCTTATGTTGAATCATTAAAACTAGAGAACTTAACTATAGCATCNCCTGATATGGGAGGNTCTAAAAGGGCTTATGCTTATTCAAAATTTTTAAAAAGTGATGTTGTTATTTGTTATAAACAAAGANNAAAGTCTAATATTATNTCTCACATGGAAGTTATTGGTGAAGTAAAAGGAAAGAATNTTNTTTTAGTTGATGATATGGTNGANACTGCAGGAACTTTAACAAAAGCTGCNGATCTAATGATTGAAAGAGGTGCTAANTCNGTAAGAGCAATATGTACCCACGCTATTCTTTCTGGAAATGCAGTTGAAAAAATTGAGAATTCNAACTTATTGGAGTTAATTGTAACTGACTCAATNCCATCAANGCAATCAAGTCAAAAAATACGTNTTTTAAGTTGTGCTCCATTATTTTCTGAAGTAATGAAAAATGTNCACAATAATTTATCAATAAGTTCAAATTTTATTACATAACCCATAAATAAATTTTTTTAAAATGAAATCAATTACAATTAATGGTTCTAAAAGAGAAAGCGTAGGTAAAGTAGCGACTAAGGCCCTACGTAATGCTGGAAGAGTTCCTTGTGTTTTGTATGGTGGAGATAATCCTCTTCACTTTTCGGCACCAGAACTTGATTTCAGTAAATTAGTTTATACTCCAAATGCACATACTGTTTTAATCGATATAGAAGACGGAGNTAAGATAAATGCAATTCTTCAAGANATTCAATTNCATCCCNTAAGTGGATCNATACTTCANATTGATTTTTATGANCTATTTGATGACAAAGAAGTTTCAATNAATGTCCCTGTTAAAATTGAGGGNGCTNCTCCTGGAGTTTTGAATAGTGGAGGTACTTTNTTTAAAAANAAAAGAAAACTTAAAATTAAAGCNTTGCCNTCGAATCTNCCAGATGATATNNNAATNGATATCTCTAANTTAGAACTTGGNGATAAAATTTACACTGCNGATTTAAAAAATGATAAATTTTCTATACTNCACTCTGATAATATGGTTGTTTGTCAAGTAAAAATATCAAGGGCATCNCTTGTNGANGAAGTNTCTGANGANCTAGAAGAAGGANCTGAAGCAACAGAAGCAACTGAAGGAACTGATTCAAAAACTGNTGGTAAAGAANCAGATAAGCCAAATGAGACNAAGGATAAAGCAGATTCTGATAAGTCAGCACCTAAATCTGATNGTTAAAATATTAGANGNCAANACATAAAAAGCACTTTAATGTAAAGTGCTTTTTTTATTTTAGCATATAATGTGGCTATTAAAATTTTTTAAAAAATCTAATTCCGATAAAATGAAAAAATTTTTAATTGTAGGATTAGGAAATATCGGTGAGGAATATAAAGAAACAAGACATAATATTGGTTTTAAAATTTTAAATGAACTAATAAATAAATTTGGANAAGAATTTGAAGTTTCAAGATATGCCTTAAGAAGTAAATTTAATTTTAAAGGAAAAGCTTTTGTTTGTATTAAACCGTCAACATATATGAATTTGAGTGGGAAAGCTGTTAAATATTGGATGAATAAAGAAAAAATAGATTTGAAAAATATTNTCATAATTACAGATGATATAAATATTCCAATGGGAAAACTAAGACTAAAAGGTAAAGGAAGCTCTGGAGGGCATAACGGTCTTGAGGACATTGAAAAAAGTTTAAATACTATACATTATTCAAGATTAAGATTTGGAATTGGTAAACCAAACAAACTCTCCCAAGTAGATTACGTTCTAGGTAAATGGTCAAGCGAAGAAAAAANTATTTTAAATGAAAAAGTTAAAATCTGTTCAGATCTAATTTTAAGTTTTTGTTTAACAGGTTTAAGTAATACAATGAATTCTTACAACAATAATCAAGGAACCGTATAAAATTTATTTATTCCTGAGTCAGATGAATTTCCTTGAGTGTCAAAAGTCATTATTTTCCAATAATAGATTTTATTAATTTCTAATTTTTGTTCATAAGTACTTTGTTTTATGTCATCCCCAATTCTCAATAAGTTTTCAATTTCTTGGCCTAAATAAAAATGATAATAATCAACATTATTGTCTTCATCCTTGCTTGACCATGAAAATTTAATTAAATCTGATTCTTCTAATGACAAGGTCGATTCATTTTCTGGATAATTAAGATTTGATGGCTGAGGAATATAATCTGGCTCAATATTACCTTCTAAATAAAATTGCCAAACATCGCTTTGAGTTGAAACTGGGGAACTAATTGACTTAGATAATACGTGCCATGTATATGTTTCGGAAGTCAATAATACCANGTTGTAATATATATTTTGAATATNATTTTCAATATCAGAACCATCTAACTCTTCAGTATAAATTTTATTTTGAGAACTATTTTTTACTACAAGTTCGTATTTATCAGTATTTTCTGATTTGACCCAAGAAAAATTAACTTTACTCTCAATTAAATTGACTGGGATTGCCGATTCACAATTATTCCCATTAGTAGGAGTTAAAAGTTTAACTGGTGATGGATCAGGAATAGAATCTTTACTACATCCAAAGATCAATAAATACAATAAAAAAATTCTAAGCCTCATTTTTTTACAATTTTCACAGTGAATTCGCTTTCTTTTGTATTAATATTCATTAAGTAAATACCTGATGGATATTCTCCCATATCCCATTCAAATGATTTAACTTCATCATTAATGATAATTTCGTCAGAATCAAGATAATTTCCCTCAATAGTGTAAAGGTTTAAATTTACTTTTTTACTATGATATGGTAAAAATATTTTTGTTTTAGATCCTACTGGATTTGGGGATGCGTATGCATTTTTACCAATGTATATTATTCTTTCAAGAAACCCTTGGCAAGATTGATTAGTAAAAACTTTAAATTTATTTATGCCTTCATTTAAAAATAATTTTATTTTCTTAATTTTTCCATATTTAAATAATTGTCCATTTAACTCAACAAAATACTCCTCTCCACCCCTTAAATTTAAATTTAATATGTTTGGATTATAATTAATAATGGTATTAACTACCAATGGATCAGGTTCATTTATAACAATACTAAAGCATCTTTCAATTTGTGCTTTANTATCAGTATACATACATAAAAGATAATCACCACTNGATAAGTTATTTATTATTTTATCTATACTATTATTAAAAGTNCCCTCTTCATAAAAACCCTCTGGCCCAATAAGATTATAGGAATAATTAAAATCAGCAAAAGCTGATATATATATACTTCCGTTATTTTTATCAATGCAACTTTCATCATATTTTAGAATTTTAAAATTATTTTGATCATCAAAATCGCAAATGTCACCTTCTCCATCTTGATCTGTATCTACTTGATTTTGATTNGTTATTAAAGGACAATTATCTTCAACATCAGAAAAACTATCCATATCACTATTTATTTCTATTTCACCTTTTAGATTAAAATTTAAATCAAATTTCAATAATCTGCCTGAATCTTGAGGAAACTCATCTTTAATTTGTAAAATCCAATTACCAAAAACAGATTTTCCAATTAAAGGACTTAGAGATTGATTAGGTTTATATTCTCCAGTGAAGGGTGGTATAGAATTATTAATCGATGAAGCCGCATTTTGGTTAAAAACAGTATTTGTAAAATTATCTCCTGACTCATAATCAGTATCTTTACCCAGATTTTCAGCCAAACTAAATGAAACCCCATCAGGAGATATCAAAAATAATGAAAGGTCAGAAACATAACTGTGTTCTATATCAACATAAACTTTAACCCCACTTATTTCATTATTATCACTTATAAAAATTGAAGAACTTGTGTATCCAGGATTTGAAAAATTCTCAGCATCATTTAATTCTAAAGGTAAATTATTTGATGCATAATTTACATCATTTAATTCCGACGTTTGAAAAGAAAAAAAATTAGAGATTATATTCTGCGAGCAAAAGTTATTTGATAATACTCTCCAAAAATATTTGGTTGAAGAATTCAAACTTGATAAAGTTATGAAATTATTTTCTGTGACAATATGTTGTTCGATTATATTAAAATTTTGATCTTTAGAAATTTGAAAAATATAATTTAAAACATTTGGATCGTCTTGCCATTCAAAAAATGAATCTATCACATCAACCTGGTTGTCCTTAGGTTTTAATAAATTTTGCCCTTGAATTATTTCTTCACTTTTGATTATGTTGACCTCATAAATATCCCTATCATTGGCATATAATGTAGTTAATTTAAGTTTATTTTTTCCTGGATCTAAACTTGATAATCCATTTAAAGTTATTATACCGCTTAATTCATTCGATGAATAAATTTTTTTATTTAAAGTCAAATCAATATTTAATGGTAAATCCATTGGTTCTATAACTATTACATCTGAAAGATTTTCATAGATTTCAATCTCAAAAGAAATAATTTCATTCTCAGGATTGCAATACTCGTATTCTAGTTTGTCAAAAATTAATGCAAAAGGTCTTTGTTCAATTTTAAAAGGCTCAGAATTTATCGAATAGTAGATCGAATTATCTGCTAAGATTTTATACCTGGCATTTTCTGATGAAATTCCATACGGAATTTTATAAATGTATTCGCCATCATTATCTGTAGAAAGAACTACCTCTTTATTAAAATTTTGACCTCCATCTAGAGATAAAAATATAGAAACTTTTTTAGAGTTAATTGGTTCCATATCAGTGCTAGAAACTAACCATTGTATTTTAACCTTATCTCCTGTCTTATATATATTTCCTGTTTCAGATTGAGAAGTTAACATAAAAGGGCCTGCACTATCTATTACATTTATTTTCATTGAATCCGTATTTGTTTGTCCAATTTGATCAGATGAAAAAGGTACTCTATCTCTGACTGTTAAGGCCCAATTTAATTCTCTAGCTAT
Organism: Flavobacteriaceae bacterium; assembly: GCA_002711185.1. Classification (GTDB taxonomy): domain Bacteria; phylum Bacteroidota; class Bacteroidia; order Flavobacteriales; family Flavobacteriaceae; genus Marivariicella. The sequence goes on along the minus strand of PAHL01000050.1, from coordinate 32,073 downwards.
CAATGGGACAGTTTCCCAAGAAGAAGTTATATTTGGTTTTTCCAGAGTTAACTCACCTTTTAAAATTGAGTTTATATTTGGAATACTTCTAATTGGACTTTCCGATGGTGGTAAAGATCTTGCAGTAGAACCAAAAAAATTATTTGGGCCAAAATTAGAAAATGTAACTTCCCCTTCATCAATTTGCTCCCAGCAAAAAGTGACCTTATCATTATCTAAATCTTCACCAACTCCTCTCAACTCATATGCAGTTCCAATTGGTATAGTGTAATTAGATCCCGCACTTACTGATGGAGTATTATTAGTCATTTCGTCCTCAGAATAACAGGATTGGGTTGAAATATAATCTGTAATATCTTCAATACTTTTATAATTGAAATATGGATCAGTGTGATTTTGAATGTCATCTGGACCAGTTATCCCAGCATAACCCATAATAGTACTACCACTCCCAGGCTCTACATTTGATCCTGTTGACTCGTCAATAAATGAATAAGTATGATATGCACCTAACTGATGTCCAATTTCATGTGATACATAATCCACATCAAAATAATCAGTTAAGAAATCTTGGAATGAATCTGAAAAACCATGTGAAGTATATGCACTTCCCTTAATTCCATCTTTACAAAGTGTTCCAATACCTCCCGCATTTCCGCTATTTTGTCCATAATGAAACAAATGACCTAAATCATAATTTTCCTCCCCAATGATATCTGTCAAAGTTGCTTGAACTTCTTCATTATAACTATCAGAATATGGATCTGTCTGAGGATTATCATAAATTATTTCAGTTCCAGAAATTAATTTTAGTGAAATACCTAATTCACTTTCATATATGCTATTAACTCTATTAATGGTTGATACAATTGCTCCTAAAGCATCTTCCTTAGCTTCTCCATTATCCTCATTATNATCATNCCAATAATTTGTATATTCNGCAGAGGCAGAAATTGCTAACCTAATTATCCTATGNGTTCTATCACTATGTTTTGTTTTTAATTGNTCACTCCNATTAGAATTTGATTTNNGNCTTNAATTATNATGATGTGNTGTTCTGCAAANCCAATTTNCTTTTTTNTTAAGTTTTTTGTANACAAAATGTTTTTTTTTGGAAAANTTCGAGGGTTGTATAAAAATATTTTCTTCATCAAATATTTTAATCCATGCATTTATTCCCTTTTGGGTAATTGTTAANGTTAAACTNACATCTGGTCTNTCATTACTATATCCTTTAAATGTTCTTATATTGGGATACTNTGAAGAAACTTTTTTAGTTAGTANTTGAAATTCATTAAGAATAAAAAGTTCAAGATTATTTTTTTCATTTGGTAGAAAAATAGTTTTTTTTTCTTTTTCTATTTGATCATAAATAAGATTATATTTTAAATCATAAGAATTTATTATGCTCTCATCTTCTAGCAAAATTGTTTCTTGATTATCCCAATAATCTTGTGATCTTATATCCTGAAAGAATAAAACCATAAAAACAATCAAAAAACATGNGCTTTTAAAATTTAACTTTATCATATATAATCAGAAAATCAGCGCAAAGGACAAAATGAAAATAGTATTTTTACTAAATATATTCTAAGATACAGAAATTTAATGAAGGTTTTTAGTAGTATAAATGATTATAATTATGAAGGAAAATCTTATCTGACCATTGGAACTTTTGATGGGGTTCATCTGGGACACCAAGAAATAATAAAAAATTTAGTTAGTGAAGCCCATTCACAAAATAATCTTGCAATAGTTTTAACTTTTTTTCCTCATCCAAGAAATGTAATTAATAGAAGTAGATCAGTTAAACTAATAGATAGTATAAGTGAGAAAGAAAAAAAATTAAAATCCTTGGGGGTTGATGTTCTTATAATTCACCCTTTTAACAGAAAGTTTTCTGATCTTTCTGCGAATCAATATGTAAAATCTGTTTTAATTGAAAAATTAAAAATATCGAAAATATTTGTTGGATATGATCATCGATTTGGAAAAAATAGATCCGCTACTGTATCTGATTTGATTAAATATGGAATAAAATATAATTTTAAAGTTACTGTGATCGAAGCCAAGGAAATAGACGAAATATCAGTAAGCTCAACTAAAATCAGAAATGCTCTTTCCGAAGGCAATATTAATTTAGTAAATAAGTTTTTAGGGCATGATTACCAAATTGAAGGAGAAGTAATTCATGATCAAGGACTCGGATCTAAAATTGGATTTCCTACTGCTAATATTAAGTTAAACTCAAAAAACAAAGCTCTGCCAATGAATGGAGTATATTGGGTATACACCATATTTAAAAATAAATTATTTTTTGGTATGTTAAATTATGGTGAACGTCCAACATTAGAAATAAAAAAATTAACAATTGAAGTCCATTTTTTTAATTTGAATAAGAATTTATATAATAAGGACCTAAAAATTTATTTTAAAGAAAAAATTAGAGATGAAAAAAAATTTGATTCTCTCAATTCTTTAAAAAATCAACTTCAAATTGATAAAAAAACATGTCTGAATTTAGAAAAAATATATAAAAAGAAATAATAAAAACTATTTTTGTCTCAAATTTAGATTATATGCTATCACTTTCATTCATAAGAAATAACAGAGATTTAATAATTGAAAGACTTGATAAAAGAAATTTTAATTCAAAAGCTTTAGTTGATAAAATTATTAAACTAGATGTTGAAAGAAGGAAAATAATAGCTGTTTTAGAAGAAAAACAAGCAAAAGGAAATTTTATAGCTAAAAAAATTGGTGAATTCTACAAATCAGCTAAAACATATGAAGCCGAAAATTTAAAAAAAGAATCAAAAATCCTTAAGTCCGATTCAAAAAAAAGTCAAGAAAATCTTTTTAAAATTGAAAAAGAAATTCTTGAATTAAGAACATCAATTCCAAATATTCCCGACAAAACAGTGCCTGAAGGAAGTTCTGAAAATGATAACAAAGAAATTTTTAAAAGTATTAATATCGTTAGTTTAAGGAGTTCTGCACTTTCCCACTGGGAACTCTCCAAAAAATATGATATAATTGACTTTGATTTAGGAAGTAAAATATCTGGGTCTGGATTTCCAGTATATAAAAATAAGGGAGCCCGTCTTCAAAGAGGATTAATTAATTTTTTTCTTGAAGAAAATATTTCCGCAGGTTATAATGAGTATCAAGTCCCACATCTTGTCAATAGTGAGTCTGCATTTGGAACTGGTAATTTACCCGATAAGGACGGACAAATGTACCATTCTGAACAAGACAATCTTTATTTAATCCCCACGGCAGAGGTTCCTTTAACAAATTTATTTAGAAATACTTTACTAGCTGAGTCTGACCTACCTATATGTTTAACAGGTTATACTCCTTGTTTTAGGCGTGAAGCTGGAAGTTATGGCTCAGATGTCAGAGGACTAAATCGTCTTCATCAATTTGATAAAGTAGAAATAGTCCGTTTAGAAACTCAAAAAAATGCTAAAATAGCTCATAGTCATATGATAGAGCATGTAAAAAAAATTCTTGAAAAATTAGAACTCCCTTTCAGAATATTAAAACTATGCTCAGGGGATTTGGGCTTTACCTCCGCATTGACTTATGATTTTGAAATATTCTCTGGAGCCCAAAAGAAATGGCTTGAAGTTAGTTCAGTGTCTATTTTTAATGATTTTCAATCGGAGAGACTAAATCTAAAGTATAAAACTAAAAGTGGTGAAAAAAAATCTGTTTATACATTAAATGGAAGCTCTTTGGCTCTTCCTAGAATTGTTGCAGGTATTATTGAAAATTTTCAAACAAATGATGGTATCAAGATACCAAAAGCTCTTATTCCATATACTGGTTTCGATTTAATTGATTAAATTTTTTAAAAATGAATAATGTTAAACCAAAAAAACATCTTGGACAACATTTTTTGATTGATCATAATATTGCCAAAAAAATTTCGAATACACTAGACTACAAAAATTATGATGATGTTATAGAAATTGGTCCTGGTAAAGGAATACTCACAAAAGAAATAATTAAAAAGAAAATACCATTTGTTGTTGAAATTGATAAAGAATCAGTAGAGTTTTTAAAAATGCATTTCCCAGTATTAAAAAATAAAATTTATAATGAAGATTTTTTAAAATTTGATCTAAAAAAAGTTTTTATTAGTCAATTTGCTGTAATTGGAAACTTCCCATATAATATTTCTACACAGATTGTTTTTAAAGTGATTGAAAACAGAAACCAAATTCCTTTTTTTTCTGGAATGTTTCAAAAAGAAGTTGCGGAGAGAATCTGTGAATCACCAGGNTCGAAAAAATATGGAATTATATCAGTTTTAAGTCAACTTTTTTATACTACTCATTATTTGTTTTCCGTATCTCCAAAAGTTTTTTATCCACCCCCCAAAGTTTTTTCAGGTGTAATTAAGATGAAACGNAAAGAAAATTTTAATCTTGAATGCAATGAGGATTTATTAATCAAAATTGTCAAGACAAGTTTTCAACAAAGAAGAAAAACAATAAGAAATAGCTTAAAATCTCTTTCCCTGCCAAAAAATCTTCTAGAAGATAGTATATTTGACTTAAGACCAGAGTCACTTTCTTGGCAAGATTTTGTCAAACTCACTAAAATGATTGAAAATGTCAAACTTTCAAATTGATAAAGATTTTATAAAAGTGATTGAAGCTTTAATTGTTGAAAAAAACAATTTAAAACTTAAAAACAAATTAAAAGATCTTCATTATGCTGATATAGCAGAGTTATCAAATAAACTTAGTGCAAATCAAGCTACATATTTGATCAAACTTCTCGAAAGTGAGAAAACTGCTGATATTCTTCCTGAATTGGATGAAGATATTAGAGAGGCTGTTTTAGAAAATTTATCTCCTAAAGAAATCGCAGAGGAAGTTGAAATTCTTGATACTGACGATGCTGCCGATATTATTGCAGAACTTCCAGAAAATAGAAAAGAGAAAGTTATGTCAGAAATCACTGATTCATCTCATATTGATGATATTAGAGAACTTCTGACCTATGATGAAAATTCTGCCGGAGGTTTGATGGCAAAAGAATTAGTTTGTGTAGAAGAAAATTTAAGTGTTTTAAAATGTCTTAATACCATAAAAAGTCAAGCCGAAGAAATAACCAGAATTCATTCAGTTTATGTAGTTGATAATAAAAATATTTTGATTGGAAGATTATCCTTGAAAGATTTATTAACATCTAATTCAAGAGATAAAGTTAAAGATATTTACATCCCAAAAGTTGATTCTGTTAATGTAAACCAATCAGGAGAAGAAGTTGCTAAGATTATGTCAAAGTATGATCTAGAAGCAATTCCGGTAATNAATGAAAAAAAAGAATTAGTTGGAAGGATTACAATTGATGATATTGTAGACCTNATAAAAGAAGAGGCTGAAAAGGATTACCAACTAGCTGCTGGTATAGCATCAGATGTTGAAGCTGATGATACAATTTTAGATCTTACAAAAGCAAGACTTCCCTGGTTGTTTCTTGGCTTAATTGGAGGNTTAGGAAGTGTTTTCATTTTACAAGAGTTCGAATTAATAATGGCAAAACCTGAACTCCGAAGTTTATTTTTTTATACCCCATTAATTGCTGCTATGGCTGGTAATGTTGGTGTGCAATCCTCAGCAATTATTGTTCAGGGTCTTGCAAACGATAATCTTAGAGGGTCGCTATTATCAAGATTGATTAAAGAAATAGGACTTAGTTTAATTAATGGATTAGCGCTTTCAATACTTCTTATAATATTTGGTCAGATTATAAATCAAGATCTAGTAATCAGTCTTACAATTTCATTGTCGATGATGGGAGTAATTGTAGTTGCTGCTCTGGTGGGAACATTTACACCAATAATTTTAAATAAAAAAGGAATCGATCCAGCTATAGCTACCGGACCTTTTATAACGACATGTAATGATATTTTTGGGATATTTTTATTTTTTTACATAGCTAAAATAATTCTAGAATTTTAATGAAAATTCTTCATCTAGATAGAAATCACCCTTTACTTATTAAAGGACTTGGCGAGGCAGGCCATATTAATACTGAATCGTACAATAGCACAAAATTAGAAGTTTTAAATATAGTCCATAAATATGAAGGAATTGTAATTAGAAGTAGATTCAAATTAAATAGTGAAATATTATTAAAAGCTGAAAATCTTAAATTTATTGCAAGAGTAGGTGCAGGTACAGAAAATATTAATATTGATTTCACAAAAGAAAAAAATATTAAAGTAATTACTGCTCCTGAAGGAAATAGATCAGCCGTAGCTGAACATTCAATTGGTATGTTGCTTTCTTTGATGAATAAATTAATCTATTCTCATCAAAAAATTAAAAATGGTATTTGGAATAGAAAACTATCAAGAGGTATTGAGATTGAGGGAAAAACAGTAGGTATTATAGGGTATGGTAATACAGGTAAAAGTTTCGCTAAAAAATTAAGTAGTTTTAATTGTAATGTGATTTTTTATGATATCAAAGATAATATTGGTGATAAGTTTGCTAAACAGGTAGACATTGAGACTCTAAAAAAAAAATCTGAAATCTTAAGTCTTCATGTCCCTGAGACAAATTTAACGAAAGGATTAATCGACATGAAATTTGCATTGTCCATGAAAAATTCGTTTTGGTTAATCAATACAGCAAGGGGAAAATGTGTTGTTCTCGAAGATTTAATAAAGTGTTTAGGAAATGGGAAAATACTTGGTGCAGCGCTCGATGTATTTGAATTTGAGTCTAGTTCATTTTCTTCAATATTTTATAATGAAAAGAATTCAAGAATTATAAATGAATTAGCCAACATGGATAATGTTATTTTATCTCCTCATGTTGCTGGGTCAACCAATGAGAGCTATCGAAAACTTTCCGAGGTTATTTTAAGGAAAATACTATCTGAGTTTAATTAAATAGTAACAAATTGTACTACTTGATTTGTTCTTTGCTCCAATAGTATTTTTTTCCCATTATTTTTTATTTTATCAATTGCCTTTTGATCAAAATGTCTAACTGTATGTAAATCAACATTTTCGTTGACCTCAACTTTAAATTTAGTGTTTAATTGTTTAACCAAATCCCTTAATCTACCATATTTATTATTTACACAGACAGAAAAACTTATAGCAGAGTTTTGAATCATATCTACTTTCATTTGAAATTTATGTAAAAGCTCAAATATTTCACTTATATTTTTTTCAACAATAAATGAAAAATCTAATGAAGATAATTTCAAAAGTGTTTGATTAGGTTTTATAATAAAACATGGAATCATTGGTTTTATTTTTATTTCCCTTGAAACAGTTGTACCATTCATATTTGGATTTAAAAATGATTTGACATAAAGGGGTATATCTTTTCTTTGAAGAGGTTGAAGTGTTTTTGGGTGAATTACTGAGGCTCCATAGAAAGCTAACTCTATTGCCTCAGAATATGATATGTTTGTCAACAAGGTAGTATCACTAAAAAATCTAGGATCTGCATTTAATACTCCAGGAACATCTTTCCAGATTGTAACATCTTTTGCGTCTAAGGAATAAGCAAAAATTGAGGCAGAATAATCCGAACCCTCCCTTCCCAAAGTTGTGGTGTTACCCTTATTGTCACTACCTATAAATCCTTGAGTAACATATGATCTTCCTTTTTTAATTTGTTTTTTAATTTTTTTAACTGTTAAATCCCAATCTAAATTTGAGTCTCTATAATAATTATCTGTTTTAATACATTTTCTTGCATCTAAAAAAGAAATATCAAGACCTTTAATCTTTAGATAACTAAATATTATGGTTGTAGATAAGATTTCTCCGTAACTAACCACCTGATCATAAACAAAGCTGTAATTTTTAGAATTACTTTCATTAAAAAATTTTTCTAATTCATACAAATTATTTTTTAAACTTAAAGTAACTGATTCTTTATTTTTGTCGAATAAACTATTTATTATGTTTTGATGAAAATTTTTAATTGATTTTAGATGTATCAACGTTTTACTGTTATCATTAAAGTAAAAATTAACTAACTCTTCAAAAGAGTTGGTCATTTTACCCATTGCAGAAACAAGAATAATAGTGTCTTTATAACCAGTTTGACTAAGAACTTTGTATAAATTTTTTACTCCATCAGCGTCTTTTACAGATGCTCCTCCAAACTTAAATATTCTCAATTTGATTTTTATTTAAAAGGATATATTTATTAATCATTTCTTTTGACATCTGAACAGTTCTCCAATCNGATAAAATTTTGGCACCTGAATTCTCATAAAACTTTATAGCATCTATATTCCAATTCAAAACAGCCCATTCTATCCTGTTAAAGTCATTAATTTTTGCTTCTTTAATAAATTTTGAATACAATAATTTTCCTGCTCCTTTTCCCCTGAAAGATTTTGAAACTATAAGGTCTTCTAAGTGTAAGGTAGGACCCTCCCAGGTCGAATATCTGGGATAATATAGAGCCATTCCAACTACCTCTCCTTTATTTTCTGCAACAAAACAACTGAATTTAGGTGACTTTCCAAATCCATGATTTTCAATGTCAGTTTGATTTAACTTGACCGAATTTGGTTCTTTTTCAAACTCTGCTAGTTCATTAATTAAATTAATAATTGATTTTGAATCTGAAATTTTAGCTTTACGAATTATAAAATCTCTCAATGAAAAAATTTTTTTCAAAAGTANTAATATATATTAACGAAAATCAAGAATGAAAATTTTATTTTAAAATTCTAACAAAATGTTATAAAACTATAATTTTAAAAAATTTTGAACGATCGTNTTAAAATCGGTTTTATTTTCAACATGTACCCAATGTCCTGCATTTTTAATNATTTGAATCTTAGCTTGTGGAAACAAATTTATTATTAAAGATTTATCTTCATCAATAATATAATCAGACATGTCTCCTTTAATAAATAAAACTGGACCTTTATATGAATTATGCGANGTTATAGATTCATAAATTGAACTACATTTTTTTAGAACATTGATATTCAATCTTAATGACAATGAGTCTGAATTATTCCAATATAAATTTTTTAATAAGAAATTTCTAATCTCGATTTCCGGGACGTTTGATAATAAATGTTTATCCGCCTCTTTTCTTGATTTAATTAAATCAAAATCCATTGAACCTAGACCCTCTAATATATTTTGATTATTTTGAATGTATTTTTTGGGTGAAATATCAACTATTATAAGTTTAGTTATCATTTTTTGATGATTTAATGCCAAATTCATAGCTGTTTTTCCACCCATTGAATGACCTAAAATTATTGAACTAGAAATCTTTAAATCTCTCATATATTTAAAGATGTCGTCAGACAAAATTTTATAATCAAATTCATCTGACCAAAAACTTCTTCCATGATTTCTTTGATCAATTAAATGAACTTTAAATCCAAGTTGTGACCAACCTAAAGCATAGCTTTTCCAATTATTTCCCGCACCAAGAAAACCATGTAAGACAATCAGGTGCTTNTCGCCGTCACCTATTATTAATGAATGTAAATTCATTTTTTATTTAAAATTTTTAAGTAACTAGTAATAGTGTTTTTTAGTCCATTATATAAAGACTCACAAATTAATGCGTGCCCGATTGAAACCTCTATTAAATCAGGTATATTTTTTTTAAAATATCCAACATTTTCTAAATTTAAATCATGTCCAGCATTTAATCCAATATTTAATTCAGTTGCANGATTTGCTGCTTGAATATATGTATTAATTTCATTTAGATTTTTAGCATATTTTTCAGTATATAATTCAATTCTATCTGTTCCTGTTTTTTTTGCATACTCTACCATTTCAGTTATTGGATCTAAAAAAATTGATGTTCTNATACCTTGAGATTTAAATTTATCAACTGTCTTTGTTAAAAAATTTAAATGTTTTTTTGTATTCCATCCCGAATTAGATGTTATATCATTAATTGAGTCGGGAACAAGAGTTACTTGAGTAGGTTTAATTTCTAATACTAATTCAACAAATCTTGGAATTGGATTGCCTTCAATATTAAACTCTGAACTTACTGTTTTAGATAATTCATAAACATCAGAATATCTAATATGCCGTTGATCAGGTCTAGGGTGAATAGTTATACCGTTGGCTCCAAATGATTCAATATCTTTAGCAACTTTAATAAGGTCTGGAAGATTAGATCCCCTTGAATTTCTTAGAGTGGCTATTTTATTAATATTAACGCTGAGATTTGTCATAATAATTTAAAAAGGTTTTGTGAGCTCCAAAGTTAAATAATAGATAGATTAAATATTATCAAAAAGGACTTGTATTTAAGCTTTATTTTTTAATATAATAAAAATGGGGATTAAAGTTTTGTAATATTGTATAATTAAAACTTATATATGAAAATTGGGGTTTTTAGCGGTTCAAATAAAATAAACTCCTTATCAGAGTACGAGGAAGAAGTAATAAATTATTTAAAGGCTAAAAATATTGAAATTTATTTAGATTATCGACTCAAAAATTTTTTAAAATCTGATGATTTTAAAAAATTGAAAAATGTTAAAGAGATTGATGCTCTATTTACAATTGGAGGTGACGGAACACTATTAAGGGCCATTCCATTTATTAAAAAAAGCAAAGTCCCAATTTTAGGAATTAATACAGGACAGCTTGGTTTTCTAACCAGTTTAAATAAGGAATTTTTAATAAAAGGATTAGAAATGTTCTTTAAAAAAAAATATGTGTTAGTTGAAAGAAGCCTGATTAAGGTTGATTTAAAACCTGAAAATTCTGAAATAATTTCTTTTCCTTATGCACTAAATGAGGTTTCTATAAATAGAAAAAATAGTTCCTCTATGCTTTCAATAAAAACAATAATTGATAAAAACCTATTAACTACTTATTGGTCAGATGGATTGATTATTTCAACACCTACAGGATCAACAGGCTACTCTCTGAGCAGCGGAGGTCCGATACTGAGTCCTAATGCAAAAGTAACTATTTTAAACCCCATTGCCCCTCATAATATCAGTATTCGACCTTTAATTATAACTGATACATCTGAAATTGAAATAAATGTTAGTGGAAGATCAAAAAATCATTTGTTTTTTTTGGATAACAGAAAATTTTCTATTCCTAATGGATGTTCAATTAAAATTTCAAAAGCATCTTTTTGTATAAATACAATCCAATTGGATGGTAATGATTTTTTTAAAACCCTTCGAAACAAACTTTTTTGGGGTATGGATATGCGAAACAGACAATAAATCATGTTTTTTTTAGTTAGCAAAGCACGAAGTGCTTTAAAATGATAAAAAGAACAATATTATTACTTTTTATATCTATTTCAAGTTTTATGAATTCTCAATTTCATGAAGTTGGNTTATTTATTGGTGGAAGTAATTATATTGGAGAAGTAGGTTCGGATTATTATATTCTCCCTACTAATTCTGCTTTTGGATTAATTTATAAATGGAATATAAATACCAGATACTCNTTAAGGACTAGTTTAATAACAACTTCATTAAAAGCATCAGATTATAGAACTAATGATATAAATCGATTTGGAAGGGCTTATAGTTTTGAAAATAACTTAACTGAAGCTAGCTTAGGCATCGAATTTAATTTTGTAGACTTTAATCTTCATAATCATGAAATAAACTTTACTCCATATCTTTTTTTAGGGCTTAGTTATATAAATTATGACAAATTTTACTTTAATTCTTCACTAATCCCTATCTCAAAGCCTATTAGTAATGATGAACAGGATCAAAGTTTTTCTATACCATTAATTCTTGGTTTCAAAATAAATCCAAATCCCTTTTTTGTTGTTGGTTTTGAGATAGGTGCAAAATATTCATTAACTGATGATTTAGATGGAAGTGCTCCCGATGGGGATAATACCTTAAACCAATATTCCTATGGAAATAGTAACAATAATGATTGGTATATCTTTTCGGGAATTACAATTTCTTTTACCTTTGGAGACTTAGCATGTTATTCTAGAGAATAATGGATAATAACTTAAAAAAACATAAACTACCAAAACATATAGCCATTATAATGGATGGAAATGGTAGATGGGCCCAAGAAAAGGGTTACACCAGAATTTATGGACATAATAAAGGAGTCAAATCAGTTCAAAAAATAGTTGAGGAATCATTAAGCCTTGGTATCCAATATCTTACTCTTTATGCTTTTTCGGTAGACAATTGGAATAGACCAAAAAAAGAAATTGGAACATTAATGAACCTATTAGTAGATTCTTTAAAAAAAGAATTTGAAAAATTAATAAAAAATAATATAAGACTTAATACTATTGGAAATATAAAAACTCTTCCAAAAAAAGTACAAGATGAAATAATCAGAGTTTCTAATAAAACAAAAAATAATACTAAAATGATTCTTACCATTGCTCTCAGCTATGGAGCTAGGGAAGAAATTGAAAATGTTATTAAAAATATTGCTAGGGAAGTTAAAAATAATACAATTTCTATTGAAAATGTTGACCATTCAATTATTAATAAGCATCTTTACACTCAAAATTTACCTGATGTAGATTTATTAATTAGAACAAGTGGCGAACAAAGAATAAGTAATTTTTTACTTTGGCAAATTGCATATGCTGAGTTATATTTTACTGATGTATATTGGCCCGACTTTGGCAAAAANGATTTTTATAAAGCNTTGTTTAATTACCAAAAACGTGAGAGAAGATTTGGAAAAACTAGTGGTCAGATCAATTTTTAAGTTAAANNCCATTTTCAAAATANCANTNAATATNTTAATTNTATTTTGNGTTNCAAGTCAATTNANGGCTCAAANTGATTTTGTAAAGGGNGGNAAGTATGAAATTGATTCGATTATAGTNTCTGGTCTTAAAACATTTAATCAAAAAACAGTNGTTTCNTANAGTGGTCTNAGAAAAGGNCAAATAATTCAAGTNCCTGGNGANGAAATAACTACTACTATNAATAANCTATGGAANTTAGAACTTTTTAGTGATATTAATTTTTATGTNTCTGATTTAAAAAATAATAAAGTTACCCTNGAAATAGAAATNGAAGANTTGCCAACNTTAACTGATGTAAAAATAAANGGTATTAAAAAATCAAAANCTGAAACTATAATNNATGATACNGANNTAAANAAGGGNAANAAACTNTCAAAAAGNTTNNTAACAAATACTCGNAACTATATTNTNAATAAATNTAAAAAAGANGGNTTTTTGAATGTAAAAGTNAACCTNAATACNATTCCNGACAGTNTTGGNAAAAANAATCTTAANATGTTNATTAATATTGATCGTGGAGATAGAATTAAAATTAATTCAATNNATTTNTCNGGTAATGAGGTNTATTCNNNNTTTAANTTAAAAGGAAAATTAAAAAATACNAAGCAAAAACTTNTTGGAAGATTNTGGAAAAAATCNAAATTTATTGATGATGATTTTGATGANGANAAAGAGAANTTAATTGATTTTTTTAAAGAAAAAGGCTACNGNGATGCAAGAATTGTATCNGACTCAATAATNATTAATGAAAATAANTCNTTAACATTAAANATNNATATTGAAGAAGGTAAAAGATACTACTTTGGTGATATTAAATTTATTGGAAATAGTGTTTATAATAATTTTCAACTCCAACAAATATTAGGAATAAAAAAAGGTGATCCTTACAATGGAGTATTGTTAAAAAAACAAATAGCCAATGATAAAAAACCTGATGCAAATGATTTAACAAATTTGTATCAAAATAATGGATATTTATTTTCTTCTATTAACGCTGTTGAGGTAAGTGCAGAGGAGGATACTATAAATTATGAGATAAGAATTAATGAGGGTAAATTAGCTCAATTTAATAAAATATCTGTTGTTGGAAATACAAAAACTAATGACAGGGTAATTTATAGAGAAATTAGGACTAAACCTGGTGAACTTTACAGCAAAGATAAAGTTGTAAGAACTGTTAGAGANTTAGGTCAACTTGGATTTTTTGATCCAGAGCAAATATCTCCAGATTTTAAGAATGTTGATCCTAACTCAGGTACTGTTGATATTGAATACGGTCTAGTAGAGGCTGGGGCAAGTCAAGTTGAAATTCAAGGAGGATATGGTGGAGGAGGTTTTATTGGTTCTTTTGGTTTCTCTGTAAATAACTTTTCCGTTCAAAATTTAAAAAATAAAAAAGCTTGGACTCCTTTCCCTATGGGTGATGGGCAGACGCTTAGTCTAAGACTTCAAGCGACTCAATTTTATAATGCTTATAGTTTCAGTTTTATTGAGCCCTGGCTTGGTGGCAGACAACCTTTTCAATTTTCTACATCATTTTCACACACAACTCAATACAGGTACGATTACTTTACTGGAAGAGCTGATAAATCTCAATATATGCAGATTAGCGGTATGAGTATAGGTCTAGCTAAACGACTTAGGGTACCCGATGACTATTTTACTTTGTCTCAAGTTATTCAATTTCAATATTTTGATCTGAAAAATTATTTTACTGGGTTGTTTACATTTGGAGATGGAAAAGCCAATAATTTAAATTACACAATTGCTTTATCTAGAAATAACACATTCACAAACCCAATTTTTCCTGTTGGAGGATCTACATTTACCTTAAGTGGTAAGTTTACACTTCCATATTCATTAATTACAGGAGAAGATTTTTCTGACTTGGCAAGTAATCCTTTTTATCAATTACCTAATGGGGAACCAGATGTTCAAAAGATTGATCAGGCTAAATTTTCATGGTTAGAATTTTACAAAATAAAATTCAATGGTACCTGGTATACAAGAATCATAGATAAGCTTATTCTAAAAACCCAAACCGATTTTGGTTTCTTGGGTGCCTATAATACGGATAGNGGAAACATACCATTTGAAAGATTTTATGTTGGCGGAGATGGAATGAATCAAACTTTTGCAATGGACGGAAGAGAGGTTATAGCTCTAAGGGGTTATCCAAATCAATCACTTTCCACAAGAGACGGATCACTTCTTTACAATAAGTTTACTGCCGAATTAAGATATCCAATCACTCTTAAACCGTCAGCATCAATTTTTGCTCTGACATTCTTAGAATCAGGAAATGGGTATAATAGCTTCAGGAATTTTAATCCTTTTGAATCAAAGCGATCTGCAGGAATGGGAATCAGAATATTTATGCCTGCATTTGGACTGCTTGGAATTGATTTTGCCCATGGATTTGATAGCATAATTCCAGGACAAACTTCCCCTAATGGATGGGAAACGCATTTTATAATTGGCCAGAACTTTTAAATCTGAAAATGGGTAAAGAAAATATATTTAATATTTCATCGTTTAAAATATGTAAATCATCCTTAATGCGAAATATCTTAAAAGGTTTATTTAAAACTTTATTGTTGGTTTTAATTTTTAATTCTCATAATATAATTGCACAAAGAGGNGTGAGAATTGGTTACATTGATATGAATATCATTNTAGATAACAACAAAGAATATAAAAAATCGATGATTGCTCTAGATAGTAGAATATTGGAATGGAAAAAAGAAATTGAATTTAAAAAAATGAAATTATCTCAATTTCAAAATAAGTTAAATTCCGAAAGAGTTCTACTAACGCCTGAATTAATTTCCGATCGTGAAATTGAAATCAAAGACTATGCTAACGAAGTAATTGCTCTACAAGAGAAAAGGTTTGGACCAAATGGCGATAGAATAAAACAAAGAAATAAATTGATAACTCCAATTCAAGATCAAGTACTAACTATTGTACAACAGATAGCAAAAGAAAAAAAATATGACTTTATTTTTGATCGATCTTCGGACATAGTTATGCTTTATTCAGCAAAAAATTACGATATTAGCGACCTAGTCTTAAAAAGATTAAAGATTAACGAAAAAAGAAAAGAAAAAAAAGAGAGACTAAAAGCTCTAAAAACAAAAAATAATTAGTAAAATGAAAAAATCAATACAATTGTTCGCGCTTATAACATTAATATTTAGTTCTTTAACTATTAATGCACAATCTAAAGTTGCTCACATTGATGTTCAAAAGTTAATAACTGAAATGCCGGAGGTGATTACTGCTCAGAAAGAGTTAGAAAAGCTTCAAAAAACATATACAACTGATATTCAGAATACAATTAAGGAGTTACAAGTAAAACAACAAACTTACTCTGCTGACGCTGCCAACCAAACACAAATAACAAACCAGGCACGTGCTGAAGAACTTCAGTCAATGCAGCAAAATATTCAAAAGTTTGAACAGACTGCTGCTCAGGATTTACAAAAAAAACAACAGGACATGATGGGACCACTAATCGAAAAAGCAAGAGCTGCCATAAAAAAAGTTGCTGAGGGCCAAGGATTTGATTATGTATTAGACGCTTCTGCTAATGGTGCGGTTCTTATGGCAAAAGGAAAAGACTTAATGACCGATGTTAAGAGTGAGTTAGGTTTTTAATCATACTAAAACTTTTACATAAAATTAAAACCCCTANTTATCATAGGGGTTTTGTTGTTTTAAACCAGGATGAATATGTGATATAATTTTTTGCTATTCTTTTAATTTCATTAATATTTTTATTACTTATTGATTTTATTAATTTTCCAGGAACTCCTCCATATATTGAACCTGAAGGTACATTAGTACCTTTTGGCAAAACACATCCAGCTGCAATTATACTATTACTTTCAATTATACAATCATCCATTACAATACTTCCCATACCAATTAAAACATTATTTTTTATCTTACATCCATGAATGATAGCATTATGTCCTATTGAAACATCATTTCCTATAGTGGTTGATGATCTTTTATATGTTGCATGAATTATTGCACCATCTTGAATATTGACCCTATCGCCAATTCTTATTGAATTTACATCAGCTCTTATAACAACTTGAAACCAAACAGAACAATGATCCCCAATTACTAAATCCCCAATTAAGGTTGAGTTTTCTGCAAAATAACAATGCTTTCCATATGTAGGCTTGAAGCCAAGAACATCCTTTATAAGCATAAAAATTAGATAATAATATTACTAATTTATAAAATATGAAATTGATGTAGTATTTTTGAAAAAAAAATAAATGAGTTTATATAAAATAGTAAGTAACTGTGAAAAGGGAAATCCAATAGCAATATTTAAATTAAATAAACCTCTGGAAATAAACGCATCAAAAAAATATAATAATATTGATGAATCTGAGGGGGTAACAATAGTTCAAAAACTTTTTTATTTNCCATTTGTAAAATCTGTTACTTTAAATAATTTATCGATCGAAATTGAACGTTTTAATATTCTCGAATGGANCGATGTTATAGAGGAAGTCGAGGTTCAGATTGAGACGCATCTCAATGATTCTAAGAGAAAAATTAATTCTGAATCAGAACAAAAAAAGGTCCCAATAAGTATATATGCCGAGAGTACTCCAAACCCTTCAGTAATGAAATTTGTTGNAAATAAAAGGTTAACAGATTCCANTGTGGAATACAAAAATATTGACCAAGCAAAACAAGCTAGCTTAGCATTGGAGCTATTTAATTTTTCATATGTAAAGGAAATTTTTGTTTCTGAAAATTATATTTCAATAACAAAAGATGATTCTAAGGATTGGAATAATATTGTTTTAGAGCTTAGAGAATTTATTCTTCGAGCCTTGGAGATGAATAAAGTATTAACAAATAACTTTAATTCTAAAAAAAATATATCAAAAAAGAAAAAGACACCTAGATCAAAAATTGAAAAAAAAATAATCTCCATTCTAGAAGAATACGTTAAACCAGCAGTAGCATCTGATGGTGGTGATATTGTTTTTGATTCATATCAAAAAGTAAATAAAAATGTAAACGTAATTCTCCAAGGAGCATGCAGTGGATGTCCGTCTTCTACCATTACACTAAAAAATGGTATTGAAAATATTTTGAAAGATATGTTGCCTGGTGAAATAAATTCAGTTAACGCAATTAACGGATAATATTAAATTAGGTTTTTGAATTTGTGTAAAAATCCTTTAAGTAATATGGCTCAAAATAAGCTATATCCTCAAACTGTTGTTTTTTCCACTTTTGAAAAGATATGTTGACCATATCTTTGGCTGAAGGATATAAAAATTTTTTATTTATTGAAAAATTTTTATTGTTGATTATCTCTTTACATTTTTCAGAACCAACACCAAATGCAATTATTTTACTTTCTGATAAAAAACTATAGAAACTTTTAGGCTTTAATATTTCTGCCCACGAAGGTTTAATTATTTTATGTTTATAATCATGCAACTGCGTATATACCTCCATTCGTCTGGCGTCAATCATTGGAGCTAATAAAGTTCCTTCTTTTACTTTTATTTTTTGAGATAATACAGTTAAACTATTTATAGATAACAAGGGTATTTTAAGTGAAAAACATAAGCCTTTTGCTGCCGAAACACCTATTCTCAAGCCAGTAAAAGATCCTGGCCCTTTGCTAACTACTACTCCTGAAAGATGATTTAAATCAATGCTACAATCATAAATAGAAGTTTGAATAAGCTTATGAAGGTTTTCTTGGTGGCTATATTTTTTACTATTGGTTTCTTTGCAAGAAATAAGTTTGCCATTTTTACTAATAGATACCGAACAATTAGTTGTTGCAGTTTCAATATTTAGCAACCAAACATCCATAAATTATTTTATTTCAAGTGGAATTCCAAAATAAAATTCAACCACCTTCAATTTAAATATATAATCAAATTTAGCTCGAATAAGATCAGATAAAGATTGCTCATATCTTTGTTTTGCTTGAACATAATCAAATGAGTTCATAGCTCCTGCTCTAAATCTATTTTGAGTATTATCAAAAGCAATTTTTCTTGATTTGACTGTTTTTTGTGATGCCTCGTAAAACTTGTAAGCTCCACGAGTATCATTGTATGCCTGATTGATTGTACTTTCAAGATCAAGCTTTTGTTGGTCTAAAGAATTTTTGGATCTTTCTAGATTAATCTTTGCTCGTTTTACAGAATTCCTAGAACTAAAACCATTAAAAATTGGAATATTTAGACTTAGACCATAGTTTTGTCCCTCATTAAATCTTAGTTGGTCAGATAAAGATAAAGCAGGAGAAATCTTAGTATTTTCGATAGGTCTTACNACTGTTTCTCCAGAACTTAAAACTGTTCCAATAGGTACATCTGAGAAGGTTCCATCTCCAATTAACCTGTCTGAATATCCAACTCTATTACTGTAACTATAAAAGCCTCTTAAAGAAGGCTGTAATGACCCTTTTGCTAATTCAATATCTTTTTCTGCAATTTCAATATTCACTACTCCAAGCTTAATATCATTTCTTAAAGTAAGTGCTTTTTCAAAAATTGATTTTGGTGAATTGTCTAAAATAGTTGAAAATGGGATATCTAAATCTTCAATAACCACATTAAAATTTTCATAATCAGATATTTGTAGAAGCTGTGCAAGACTTATTTTAGATAATATGTAGTTGTTTTCTGCTTGAATTATTGACTGTTCTTGACTAGCCAAATTTGCTTCTAATTCAAAAACATCTCCTACAGGTAATACTCCAGCATCAATTAAAGAAATTGTTCTTTTTAATTGTTCTTTCGCAATTATTAATTGACTTTTTTGAGTTGTCAAAATTTCCTGATTAAACATAACCTGAAGATAACTATTGGCAACAAGTAATTTTATATCATCGATCATGTTGTCTAGCTGATATTGCTTAGCAAGTATATTTAAGTTTGCTCTGTGAAGCTGATTAATATTTTGAAGCCCATTATATATGTCAATACCAATGCTACCTCCCAAGGAACTAAATTGAGTTGTAACATTTTCTAATAGTCCCGTAGTAATATTTTGATTCAAACCAATATTCCATGAATGAGATGATTGAGCATTGAAGTTTGGTAAAAAATTTCCAAAAGCATTTGATTTGTCAACGTTCGCATTTTCAATTTCCAATGCTGACTGTTTAACAGAAATATTTTTTTCTACTGCCATCTCAACACACTCTCTTAGGGTCAAAGTTTGAGAAAAAGTAAAATTGGCAAAACCAAATATTATTATGTAGTATTTTAATTTCATTTAGAATTATTAAAGGTTAAATTAAATATTAGTCATCTNANNNNTCATATCATCTTCATCGTCGTCGCCAATCTTTTCTGGTTTAGTCTCATTCCAAACTTTAATTTTATCATTCATAGTCAATCCAGATAAAATTTCAATGTTTATTCCATCTGAAATGCCAGTTTCTATTTTAATTCTTTTAAATTTTTGATCCGATTTTTCAATTTCTACGAATGCCTCCTCATCTGATTTATCAAACTGAAGTAAAGCCTCTGAGATTACCATTACACTATCTTTCTTTTCAAGAACTAGAGATGCATTTGCACTATATCCTGCCCTAACATTAATTGAATTATCAAGGAAAACATCAGCTTCAATTTTAAACTTAACTGTTCCTTGTTCTTCATTTCCTTTTGGAGCAATAAACTTTAATTTAGCGTCAAAATCTTTATTCTGGATTGCTCCTAAATTGATTACCAAAGGCATCTCTATTTTTAACTTTTCAACTTCTGATTCATCTATCTTACCCTCAAAAATCATTTTATTCAAATCCGCAATTGTAGCTATTGTAGTTCCAGCATTAAATGTATTACTTTCAACCACTTGATCACCAGCTTCAACAGGAATCTCAAGAACAGTTCCTGCAACGGTAGCTCTTATATTTGTATTGGCTGTCGAAGATCCTCCAGCAGAACCCAAAAGAATAACTTCAAGATCACTTTTTGCGTTTGCTAAATCTTGACTCGCTCTATCAAAATTTAATGAGGCATTTTGAAAATCTTGCTTTGAAATAATTTCTTTTTCATATAATAATTTATTTCTATCAAATTCAATCTTGGCGTTATCCAATATAATTTTTAATGATGCTACCCTTCCTTTTGCACTATTCAACGATCCTTCATTTGGAACTACTTTTACTTTTGCCAATAAATCTCCTTCTTTAACATTTTCACCCTCCTCAACGAATAATTCTTGAATAATTCCTGAGATTTGTGGTTTTATTTCAACCTCATCTTCTGGAATAACTTTTCCAGTTACAACAGTTTTTTGTTCAACAGAAGATATAAATGGTGTTTCGGTTTTATACTCTGTGATTGACTTACTATTTGTTTTAATAAAATAAGCTGTGGCAAATAATACTCCAAAGATTATTAAGGTTACGATCAAATATTTTAAAATTTTCATAGTGTTTAATTTATATTTTTTATTTATTCTTCTCTTAGTGCGTCTATAGGTTTAATACTTACGGCTCTTTGTGCTGGAATTAATCCAATTAATGTTCCAAGAGTAACCATTATAAAGAGTGCCCCTAAGACTAAATAAATTGGAACTGTTGGGTTTGTGTATGGAAAATCGGTCATGTCTATGGTATATGCATTTATTCCTGCTAAAACAAAAGATCCAAGAATAATTCCAAGAATTCCTGCAACAATTGTTAAAAAAACCGACTCCAATATAATTTGTACTCTAACCTCCCCAGGTGTTGCTCCTAGCGCTCTCCTAACACCAAGTTCCTTCGTTCTTTCCTTAACTGAGATTAATAAAATATTTCCAATCCCTATAACCCCAGCAAGAATTGTTGCTATTCCAACAATAAGTGATAGAAAAGTCATTCCTTTTGCAAATCCCATAATACTATTAAAAATTTCACCAAGGTTAAATGAACCAAAAGCTCTCTCGTCATCTGGCGAAACCCTTTTAATTTTTTTAAGTGTTTGTTTTATATCCTTCTCAACCTGCACAACATCAACATCATCGTATGCAGCTATATTCAACCAACCTACTCGATCTCCTGAATTGTATAAATTTTGATATGTTGTAAAAGGAATAAATACGTCAGAATCAGAGTCAAAAGGACTACCTTGTCTAAAAACCAAAACTCCAATAACTTTAAAGTATACATTATCTATTCTTACGTATTTTCCAACAGGATCTTCCGTTTTTTCGAATAGATCAGATGCTGTTCTTTCGCCAATAACGCATACTTTTCTTTTATTTTCAATATCATTTTCATTTATGAACCTACCACCATCATAAATATCCTGAGTGGCAATTTTTCTAAATTCGGGAAAATCTCCATAAATTGCATAATCACCTGAATTGTTATTTCTTACAATATTTGCTGGTGATCCTCCAGCAAAACTACCTCTTGAGTTTCTTGGGACTATATACTTAATTTCAGGAACTCTTTCCCTTAAAATTTCAACATCTTTGAGTTTTAATTGAGGAGATCTTCCGATTTTAAAACCATCATATGCAATACTAGTTGATTGAGCCCAAACAAACATTGAATTCATTGCGACGTTTTGAAATTGTCTTTCAAATCCATTATCCAAACCTTTTGCAGAACCTGATAAAGCAATGTAAATAAATATGCCCCAAAGTACACCAACTATTGTGATAACTGTTCTAACCTTATTTTTCTGGATTGATCCAAAAATTTCTTGCCATGTATCTCGATCAAAAATTATTTTTAAACTATTCATCTCTTAAGGCAACAATTGGTTTTATTGATGCTGCTCTTTTTGCAGGAATGTATCCTGCAATAGCACCAAAGATTATTAAAATAAATGTTGAAAATACTGCAGTAGAAATATTAATAAATGGATCTGTAATAAAATAGTCATCCAAGGTGTCCCCTAAATTTTTTAGAATAATAACTCCAATTATCATACCTATAAATCCTGAAAGTGTAGTAATAAAAATTGATTCCTGTAAAATCATTCCAATAACTGATCTTGGGGTTGCTCCTAAAGCTTTTCTGACTCCTAGCTCTTTTGTTCTTTCTTTGACTACAAAAACCATAATATTTGAAATCCCAATTATCCCAGCTAATAGAGTGCCTAACCCAACAAAAGTAACAATGTATTTTAAGACTGACGCAAACAATTGATTTTGCTCTAATTGTTGAGCAACATTTCTAACATAAATTCCATTTTTATCAGTTGGATCAATAGATTTTTTATTTTTTAAAAACAACCTTAGTTTCTTTTCAAAAACCATCGCAATTTTTGCTCCTAGCTTTGGTTTAAAACTTACTAAAATTTGATCCACCTTATCATTACTTTTCTCTAAAAGCTGCCTAGTGGTATATGGCATATAAATAATTCTCTCCTCATTATCTCCGCCTTCGTCCTGAAAAACACCCACTACTTTAAATGCTACATCACCAAGAGATATGAATTTTCCAAGCGGCTCCTCTTGTTTAAATAAATCGATTGCGACCAATCTTCCAATAACTACATTTTTAGATTTAAGTTTAAGATCATTTTCATTTATAAATCTACCTTTCATTATGATAGTTTTTTCAAAATAACTATGAGAAGGGCTGACTCCGCGTGTAGGATAGTTGTTCGATTGATTTTTATATGATGATATTGAATACCTCTGAATTCTGGGGGAAATGTATTGTAAATAAAAAGGGAAATTAAGCTTAATATCCTCTATGTCAGAATTTCTAAATTCTATTTGTCTATTTGACTTGAAGCCTTTGTATGGTTTTGATGTTTTTCCTGCAAATAACCTTAAGGTATTAGTGGCATCATCCAAAAATTTCTCCTTAAATGTGTTTTCTAAACCATTTCCAAAACCAAATAGGATAACAAAAATGAATATACCTAAAGCAACAGTAAACCCAGACAAAAATGTTCTAAGCTTGTTTTTTGCTATAGTTTGAAAAATTTCTTGCCAACGATCTAAACTAAACATATTTTGAGGCTAACACTTGTTTAACAATTTTATCTTCAACAATAATTCCATCCTTCAATTTTACGATTCTTTTACACATTTTTGCAATATCCTCTTCATGGGTTACTACCAGAATTGTTTTTCCTTCTTCATTTATTTTTTGAATTAAATCCATAACCTCATATGAAGTTTTTGAATCTAAAGCTCCTGTGGGTTCATCTGCTAATAAAACTTTGGGTTTTGCGGCCATTGCCCTAGCTATAGCAACCCTTTGTTTCTGTCCTCCAGATAATTCACTAGGTAGATGAGTAGCCCATTCTTTAAGACCTACCTTATCCAAATAATTTAATGCCACCTTTTGTCTTTCTTTTCTATTTATTCTTTGATAATAAAGAGGTAAGGAGACATTTTCCAGTGCATTTTTATAATTAATTAAGTTAAATGATTGAAAAACAAAGCCTAAGAACTTATTTCTGTATTGAGCAGCTTTTGTCTCATCTAAATTACTAATTGGTACTTGATCTAAATTATATTCCCCGGCATCTAATAGGTCTAGCATTCCAATAATATTTAATAAAGTAGATTTACCCGATCCAGAGGAACCCATAATAGCAACTAGCTCTCCTTCTTTAACTTCAAAATCAATTCCCTTTAAGACGTGTAGAGAATTACTCCCCATTTTATATGACTTATGTAAATTTTTTATTTTAATCATTAATCAGGTTTTTCGGTGCAAATATACATTTTAAAATACTGCATAATTTATATTTCAGGCTACTTTCTCAGTTTCATATTATATTTTGACTATTAAAAATTTATTTTTTGAGATATCATTTTTAAATTCAAATCGCCTTCGATTCTGAAAATCATATCTTTAAAATTTGGTGGACCAAACTTTGGTTTAACATTATTAGAATTTCCAAATTCTTCTTTTGGTATTCCAAATAAATTAGTATCTAATTTGCCATTTCCATTGTTATCATTAAAAAATCTCAGGACATATTTTCCCGATCTTAGTGAATCAATTTTAAAAATACTTTTGTTATCTACTATTGGAATATTATTAAAAGCTAAGATTTGATTTTCATTTTCATCTAGTAACTCTAAAACAATCGATCCATCACTATTATTAAGCTCAGTGATCTCAATATTTAGTGTGTTGTAATCATCCTGAGATGGAAAAAAATTAAGAAAAATTAAAATTGTAAATATCATTATTGACCGTTTTTTAAATTTTTATACGACTGTAGTTCATCAAAAAAAACTTCAAAAGATTTTTTTCCTTTTGAAGTTATCTTACAAATTGTTAAAGGGATATTTCTTACAAATTGTTTTTTGATTTTAATAAAACCTGCTTCATTTAATTTTTTTAATTGAACGCTCATGTTTCCTTTTGTAGCCTCAGAAATTTCAATTAGTTTTTTGAAACTAGCTCTATCAACAGTAATTAAAAAAGAAATTACTTTGAGACGAACAGGGTTAAAAAGTATTTTTTCCAAATCTTTTTTCATGGATTAGAAGTCTCCTCTAGATTGAATTATTGGATGTCAATTTCATTTTTTGCTTTTGGCACAAAAATCCAAAGTATTATATATATTAATGCAAAACCAGAAAAAACTGTTAATACCCTCCATAATATAGGGTCAATATTAGTATGAATTGCTAATCCATGGCATACCCCCCCTAAATAACCCTTATCTGGATATCTAAATAGTTTTTTCATCAAGAAGTAATTTTTTCACTTTTTATATTTTGGTTTTTGCCAACGAATCGCTGCACCAATTGCAATACCTACAACTATCCAAGTTGGTTCATTTGTAGCAGCGAAAACTGCTAACCCTAAAGCAGTACCAAAACCAATCCAATTTCCAGATTTGTTTATTTTATTGGATTTATTATCTGATAACATAAATTAATTGGTTTTATATTTATAAAGAAAAAAACCTGGTATTAACATACCAAAAGTAACAGCAACCATGTTAACTATTAAATAATTTGCATCTGGATTTGAAATTATACTGTAAATAAATATAAACATAACTATACCTCCGGCTGTTAAGGGTTTAAATTTTATTATTAAACCATTCATTATTAAGACTAATCCAAGAAGAAATAGAATCATAGGGGTTGGATGAAATGATTTTGTTGTCATTGAAATAATGACTATTAATAACCACCCAAATCCAAAGACAGCCCATATGATTCCTACTACTCTTCCAATTATTGTTTCATAACCTATTTTGATTCCTCTTTTAATATTCCATCTTATCATATAAATCATACCTAATAAAGGAAAGGTTATCCAATAAATCCAAACATATAATATTTTTTGGAAAATTACTGATCCTAAGAAATAGTGAATTGCACTTAAAATATTGATAAATATTCCCCAAAACACTAAGTTAAATCCAAGTGGTTTTAGATTTTCTTTTGTTTTATTAATAGTATCATTTATTAATTTTATTTGGTCATTTGATTTCATTTTCAAAATATTTAATACAAATATAAACTAGTTTATTTTATAAACTATAAAAAACAAAAAAATTAATTTTTATAAATTTTATATATTTTCCAACTAACCAGAGCTACTAATATATATGGAATAGCCATTAAATATATAATTCCATTATTAATACCCTTAGCTGTTTGCTGCCCCTCTTCTGATTCTAATACTGCCCTACACATAGAGCATTGAGCATTAGCAGAATCNATTAAAAATATAAAGGTGAAAAAGAATAAAAANAATTTTATAAATAATTTAATTGACATAATATGGTGAAATCATTAAATAGACAATAACTCCTGTAATGGCAATATATAGCCAAATAGGAAATGTAATTTTAGCTATTTTTTTGTGATCCTCAAATAATTTTGAGATCGCTCTTACATAGGTTACCAGAACCATTGGAATAATTCCAATAGATAAAAGTATATGAGAGATTAGAATAAAAAAATAAACACCCTTAATTATACCTTTACCACCAAAAGGTGTTGGATCGGAAGTCATGTGATAAGCTACATACATTAATAAAAAAACAACTGAGAGGGCTATTGATATTTTCATCAATCTTTCATGCATTGTAATTTTCTTTTGTTTAATAGCCATAAAAGCAAAAATCAATAAAACTGCAGTTAGTGCATTTATTGTGGCATATATGGGTGGCAGAAAATTAAGGGGTTCTACGTTTGGTATTCTTATTCCAAATAAAATCGCAACAGCCACAGGTATTGCTACAGAAATTAGAATTATCCATTTTTTATATTTTACTGAAGGTAAATTTATGTCGTTGTTATTTTTCATAATTTATTCATTAAAAAGTTTTGGGATATCTTCAATAAGCATATCAGTCCCTGAGATTGATTTTTTATTTTCTTGATCAATTCCAAGGTAGTATACTATTGGATTTCCATACGAATCTAACCTTGATCGAATGTACCCCTTTTTATCCACAAGGGCAAAATATCCCTGATGCTCAAATCCATCTGCCACCTCTGGATTGATTGATGAAAAAATATTAAATCCTTTATTAGATAAGTCATACACAGTTTTCTTATCGGAGGTTAAAAAATGCCAGTTTCTAGAAAACACCTCAAATAATTCTGAGTACTTTTTTAGAACCCTTGGCTTGTCATTATCGGGGTCAATGGTAAAAGAGGCTATTCCAAAATCATCTCTAGTTCCAAATATATTTTCCAATCTTTTCATATTTTTATTCATAATTGGACAAATGGTAGTACAAGAGGTGAAAAAAAATTCTACTAAATAGACTTTGTTCTTAAAATCTTCATTACTAATTATTAAGTTATTTTGATTTGTCATTAAAAATGAAGGAACTTTTTTAGCCTCGCCATTCAGAATGATATAAGATAAAGGCAATGATTCAGAACTTCTATTATTTTCAACAATTGTTGAATTTTTAATGCGATCAAAAATTGAAGGAAACAAAACCGATGATATTATCAGCAAAATGAAAGATAGAGCTATCCAATAATATTTTTTCATAAAATAAATTACCTTAATGAATATTTCTTTAATGCAAGTCGATACTCAGCTAGAATAACTTTAACGTCATCTTCCATTTTATTATTTATTTCTGCTACTGATTCGGCATTATAACCATATAAAAACCCTATATCTTCATCATCGTCTCTTCCTCTTAAATTTTTCTTTCGATCAATAATAAATACATATTTTGTACTGTATTTTGAGTCTAAATTTATAGAAGTGTTTAAGCTATTAAAATGTTTCTCAATCGATGCTTTAGAACCCTTCAAAAACTTCCATTTAACTAGATCAGTACCTGCCCCACTGGATAAACTTTCTTTTAGGTTTTCTATATTTTTATCTTGGTCGTCTGTCAATAAAACAACAAATTGAAAATCTTTAAATTTATAAAATCTCTTATATATTTTTTGGTTTAAATTAAATGCATCACCATTTCTAAAATCTAAATTAGAACCCCAATAGCATAATATAGTTATATGATTATCAAGTTTAACTGAGTCACTAACATTATGGTTTTTGAAATCAGATAAATCATTAATTTCATATGTTAATACTGGTAACTTAGCAAAATTATTTTTACCTGAAGCAAAAAAAAGATAAATAACTACAGGGAAAATAAACAATACTGCAAGTACAAAATTCTTTTGAATTTTCTGTTTCATCAAAAAAAATTAGTAGATATTTTTAAAAATTCCAACTTACAAAACCTTTTTGCATTACATCAAAAATATAGTCTCCTTCTAGAAGTATAATAAACACCAAGTAAGGTATTAAAATAATAAGGGGTAAAACTATTGCGTTTTTGAAACCTGATCGTTCATCTCGGATATGCATAAAATCCCATGCGATATAATAAGCTTTTACCAGTGTTAATATTATGAAAATCCAATTTAAAATCTTGGTTTTTAAAAAAGGTATCATCAAAATCTGTGGTTTTAAAATTCCTAACCCAACTTCAACTGTTGTAACAATTGATAAAAAAATCAAAACTCCCCATATTTTTTGTTGATTAGACTTAAATTTTAGTCGACCTCTGAATATTGCTAATTTATGTGAGTTGTGTCCCATATATTGTTTTTTAAACTAAATAGAAAAAAGTAAAAACAAAAACCCATACTAGGTCTACAAAGTGCCAATATAGTCCTACTTTTTCAACCATTTCATAATGACCTCTTTTTTCATATGTTCCAATTAGTACGTTGAAAAATATAATTATGTTAATCACTACTCCAGAGAAAACATGAAAACCATGAAATCCAGTTATAAAAAAGAAAAAATCAGCAAATAATCTATTTCCATATTCATTACGAATTAGATTAGCTCCTTCAACTACGATTGTTGCACTTTGAATTTTTGCAAGAGAATCATCTCTAGATAATACTGTTTTACTCCCTTCTGCATTGAGTTGTTCAGTACGAATTAATAAATTTGGGTTTTTTTCAAAACCAGATTTTACCTCTAAGAGTGTAATTTCTGAAATCTTCGATTCATTTCTAAACCATAATCCATTACTACCATCATGAGTTACTCGCTCTGTTGGTAATTCTAGAGCAAATTCTTTGATTGGAGCTCTTTTTCCTGTTTCAGCATTTACAAACTGTAAGATTTGACCTCCTTTTGTTTCCAAAGCACCATACTCACCTTTTATGAAGTTCTTCCATTCCCATGCCTGTGATCCAACAAAAATTGCACCTCCAATTATTGTCAAAAACATGTAAAAGGCAACTCTAGCTTTTTGCATATGGTGGCCTGCGTCAACAGCTAAGACCATTGTTACCGATGAAAAAATTAAAATAAATGTCATCAAGGCTACATAATACATAGGTGCATCCACACCATGTAAGAAAGGAAAGTGATTGAATACTTCATCAGCTATTGGCCATGAGTCAATATTTTTGAAACGAGAAAAAGAATATGCTACAAGAAATCCAGAAAAGGTTAAAGCATCTGAAACAATAAAAAACCACATCATCATTTTTCCATAAGAACTTTCAAAAGGCTTATTTGCACCACCCCAGAGGGATTCATCTTCTGAGTGTTCTCTAGCTATTGCATCCATAAAAAATTATATTATTAATTTTTAGCAAATTTATTAATTCTATTTATACAAAACCATAAATAAATACAAATAACACCAAAGAAAATCAAGAAAATGCCAAAAGGTAACTCCCAAATCAATTCCAAGGGTATTTGAACTTGAGTATTTATCATTTAGTGTATTAAAAAAAACTACTATTAAAATAATTAATCCTGCAAATAAGTGTGCCATATGTAACATAACTAGTACATACAGGAAGGAGGTTGTTATGGAGCTTTGAGCTCCAGTAAAATAATATCCTGAATCAATAATTTGTCCAAAACCTTTAAATTGAAAATATATAAATACAAATGATAATATTAATGTCAAAAGAACAGAAATCAAAGCGTTTTGTTTTGAGTTTTTATGTACAAAAAACTTTGACATACCAAAAGTTAGACTACTAAGTAGTATTACTATTGTACTAATTGTAAAGTAAAATGGAATTTCAAAATTAGAAAGCCAATCAGACCTAGTTGCGCTAACGACATATGCACTTGTCAATCCTGCAAAGGTCATTGTCATACTAACCATACCAATAAGAAGCATCATCTTTTTAGCCTTGATATTAATATTCTTTGATGTCATTTCATATAAATTTAATTTGTTAAATACTTGTCAAAAATATATATTATCTGAACTGATGTGAGATAAAAAATACTTGTATACATTAAATTCTTAGCAGCTATTGCACTTTTATTTTTCATTAAATTAAATGCAAAAATTAACATTATAACTCCACATGCTAAAACAAAAAACCCACCTAAAAGAGAAAGGTTTAGTTGGCCAGTATATCTTGTCATGGGTAATAAAGAAATTAAAACTGTCCAAATAGAATAAAATATAATTTGAAAAGCACTTGCCTTATCTTTTTTTCCAGTTGGAAGCATCTTAAATCCTGCTTTTTTATAATCATCGTCAAACATCCAAGCTAAAGCCCAAAAATGAGGAAATTGCCAAAAAAACTGTAGTAAAAATAAAACTCCAGGTTCAATACCAAAACTTCCAGTATATGCAACCCATCCTAACATATATGGTATTGCGCCAGGAATTGCACCAACAAAAACTGATAAAGGAGTGATTCTTTTTAGTGGTGTATATATTANAACATAAAGTAAAATAGATATTGCCCCGAATAAAGCAGTTTTAATATTTAGAAAATATAAAAAAATAACACCAAAAATTGACAATAAAATTCCTATTGATAAGGCCTGAGATGTATTTATTCTATTTTTAGGAAGAGGTCTGTTAAGTGTTCTTTCCATTATGCCGTCCTTTTCTCGTTCAATTAATTGATTGAAAGTATTTGATGCTCCAACCATAAAGTATCCACCAAAAAAAAGTAACAAAATAGACCCAAANCTTATTTTTTCTGCAGCTAAAAAATATCCAGCAAGAGATGANAAAACAACACTNATTGCNAGTCTCATTTTTGTTAATTGAAAAAAATCAAAAAAAGTTAGTTTCAAGATGGATTTCTAAATAAAATGCAAAGATAAATTAACTGTAATAAATAAATGNAACTAAAGCACTATAAAACAAAAAACTCAAAATATAAAATCAGGAATTTTTATTAGTTTAATTTGAAAGTAATTGGGATTGAAAAAGGNACTCTTACAGGTCTTCCTCTTTGTTTTCCNGGGGTCATTCTNGGCAACCTATTTATAATCCTTGCTGCTTCTTTTTCTAAATTTTTGTCTGGNCCTCTCATCCTCACACTTCCTATTGTTCCATCTTTATTGATTATAAAACTTACATATACTCTCCCNTGAATCCCCATTTCTTGAGCTATATCAGGATATCTGAAATTCTTTCTAATATGTTTATTTATTTGTTCTTGGAAACAATTACGTCTTTCAGACTTTCTAACTCTTTCACATCCAGGGTAAATTGGAACATCTTCGATTACAGCAAATGGAACATCAACATCGTCAAATTCTTCTTCGATTTCAATTTCTTCAATTTCGACAATTTCCTCCTGGTCAGTTTCAGTTGATTCAATTACAGTTTCCTCAACTTCTTCTTCATCCTCTACTACTTCAATAACTTCAGGCGCAGGTGGAGGTGGTGGAGGTGGTGGCGGTACCTTTATTTGTTCGGTAATTGGAATATCTTCATCGTCATCCTCATCAACATTTAATGCTTCATATCCATAAATTTTAGAATATGTTTTCCACTCTATAGCACGCCAAGTAATTAACAAAATAATAGATAGCCCTATTACAAAATAAAGCGAGCTATTTTTAGAATGGTCAGCCTCAGGATTCTTTTTTGGTTGCATA
>PAHL01000049.1 GCA_002711185.1 Flavobacteriaceae bacterium | reverse complement strand
AACATTTTTACACCTGATTTTACAATTATATCTTTAATATCTTTAGCTGGAATCCTGGGATAAAATGATCTCAATACAGCAGCTACACCTGTAACATTTGGGGCAGCCATCGAGGTGCCATTTAAATACTTGAATTTTCCATTTGTCTCTGATTTTGATTTATCAGGAACAGAAGAATAAATTTGATACCCAGGAGCAAAAACATCAACGTTCTTTGATCCATAATTAGAAAAATATGCCATTTGATTAGAGTTATAAGTAGAAGTTGAAGCTCCTACTGTAATCATATTATCTACCATTTCAATACCATCATATTCATCAGTGGGATATGATTTATTTGATTCAAGATCAATATCCTTAATATCATTTCCTGCCGCATTAACAACTAAAACATCATTTTCAGCAGCATACTTTAATGAGGATAACACCCAATCTGAGTGTGGTGAAAATGATTTACCAAAACTAAAATTAATTATAGACGCACCATTATCTACTGCATATCTAATTGCTAGAGCAACATCTTTATCATATTCATCTCCGTCAGGCACAGTTCTTATTGGCATTATAGATATGTTATCATAGACCTTCACAACTATTCCACTTACATGGGTTCCGTGAAGTGCATCTTCCAATACTGGTCCTATAACATCAGAATTTCCATAATTTACATCATATAAATTGTCTGGATCATCACCAACTAATTCCCTACCATTAAAATTAATATTAAAATGATAATTGATTCTATTCTGACTATTTTTAATATCATTTTTAAGTAATTCTTCATTCCAGCTGTATGTATCAGCAAGCTGTTTAAACTGTATGGCTTTAAACTCCCTGAAGCTCTTAGGGTTTAATTTTTCTATATCATCTAATTGATAGTTTTTTTTACCAGTCATTAAAGAGAGAATACTATCTGATTCATATAGTTCATCCAAAATATCTTTCGCTTGATTTATATTAAGCTCAGCCTTTCGCGTTGCTTTTTCCATTTCCTTGATATAAATATTATACAAAGAATCAGATGGTGAAGTTTTTTTGAGTAATCTAATATACTCCATATTCTCTTTACCTGAATTTCCAAGAAAATTCCATCCATTAACATCATCTACAAACCCATTCTTATCGTCATCAATGTTATTTCCGGGTATTTCATCTTCATTACTCCAAATTAAAGGTGCTAAAAAGGGATGATTAATATCAACACCAGAATCAATAATTCCAATAATCACCTTTTTTCCAACTTTATCTTTAATTAATTGATCTTTTGCCTTAAGGACACTCATTCCTGGAATACTATCCTCTTTTACATCTAATAAAAACCAACTTTTTTTTTCATTACTTGAAACATCATAATTTAAATCAATTGATGAATCAACTTTAATTGGTTCTCCAACAAACTTTATTGTTGAACATCCGATATGGGTGATTAATATAATACAAAATAAGATTTTTGATATGGTTTTATTTGTAAGTAATTTCATTTTTAAGTAATTAATGATTTTGAAAAGTAAAGTAATTTTCTTTTTTGTTCAATTGTTGAATTAAGAGGAAGTTGAGCTATACCTATTAATCTGCGAATAATTTCAACCCCTGTATAATTATAAAATAATTTCAAATTAATTATTTTTTTATTAATATNCTTTTCTAATAACANCTCCAAAANTCTAATATTGGATGTNATTAATATTAAATGGGCGGCTAATATTGCGTAATCAAACTCAATATCTCCAACAAAACTAAATTCAGGATCAATTATATAAATTTGTTTATTATTTTTCATCCAGCTACCAGGATAAAAATCACCATGTAATAAAGTTTTACCAGTATTNAAATACCTTTTNCCCATTAACAATACTTTATTTTTTAATGTTTTNTCTTCTGTGAATTCTTTAGCGAGATCCATGAGCCCTTGCTGAGTAGAATTTAAATCAAAGCCATTATCTTTTTCAAANGGTAAAATAAAAATATGTTGATGATTCAATTNTTTTAATTCTTTNTTTAAAGGGTAATTATAAATATTTTTACATGAATGAATATTTTTTAAAATTCCTATAAGAGTATTAACGATATTATCATCAACATATCCCGCGGAATATATATCAGAAAAATCAGATTCTCCTATGTCTTCTAAAAGCATAAAAAAATCATTTTTTTGAAAAGTAATTATTTTTGGAATATTTTTTACAATTCCATTATCTCTTAGAGTTTTATAAAATGAATATTCAGTATTAATCCTTTCAATTGGCGCTTTAATTGAAGGATATTTTTCTGCATATGGTCTTGATTGTTTTAAAATAAATGATCTCTTATTTGTTTTTATTCGTAGAACTAAATTCATGTTACCCTCACCAGCTTTTGAAATTTTATTAATCTTTTCNCTTTGATTTAAAAGATTATAAGAGTTTAAAAAAACAGTAAGATCTTCTATTGAAGTATTTAATTTTAATTCATTCATGATTCAACCTNTTCATATAAAAATCAATNTTCTTCCAGTACCTTTNGGTCATGATATTCGGATTTATTTTTGTATAAATATGAATTTTTCTTTTTGTATTTAAAACAGGAGTATCAAATAAATCTTTAAATGAAATATCCTTATTAGCAATAGCTTCTACTAATGCAACATCCCACATAGTCCATCTCTCATTTTTTTTATCTACCTCAGTCCACCATCGCTTGAAGGAATTCCACCTTTTAATCAAATAAAGTCCTAATTCATTAAACTCGATTAATTTAGAAAAAACATCTGATCGATTAAAAACTAAATTCTTGGATGTTGTAGCACTCATTACCGTTAAATCAAGATCTTCATTATTTAATATAAAATTTAAAGCAATTGGATCATTTCTTGTATTAAACTCATTTAGGTTATAATAATTAGTTTCAGGATCATGCCAAAGACCAAGATAATATACTTTAATATTTTTTGTTATTGAAGGATCATTTATAATTGCTGTGGCAATATTTGTACATGAGCCCAAAACAATAATTGTTAAAGGATTAATCTTTGAATAAAGTTTTGCTTTTTTGATAATAAAATCAGAAGCCTCAGAATTACTTATTGAATCTAAACTACTGATTGGTAGGTTGTGACCAATTAATGAGGGTATCAATTTATAATCTAATAATGATAAAATATTATCATTAATTATTTTACTCTCTAAGGGAGTATTATTAGAAGCATATGGAGATGTATGGAATTGAGAGGTAGTTATACCAACTATATCAAATTTTGGTTCTGTTAAAGCACCTACAATTGCAAAAAGATCATCAACTTCGTTTGCTGTATCGGTATCTATAATAATAGGTATTTTTTGTGAAAAAATGATTTGAGTAATTAGAAGAAAAGAGAATATTTTTATAAATGCCATACTAAATTACTCTATAATTGAAACGCCATTTAAATCTGTAGTTAGAATATCAGACATATAATCAAAAAAAGGTCTTATTGTCTTGAAGCTTTGGCTTAGTTGTGTGTGTAAATTATCAGAGTATAAGTTCTCATCTTTGAATTCCTTTAAGAAAATATATTGTTTCATATTAATAAGATCAATATTGATTTCATTTTTAGAAAATCCTCTTGGTGCACTTTTTAGTTTTTCACCGCTTATATTTCCCCAAATACTCTTAATAGATTTTGAATTTATAATTTTTCTAAATTCACTTGCATCATTAAGAAACTCATTCCTTACTCTTGTTATATCATCTTTGTTTGGATTCCAAAAACCTGCGGCAATAAAAGTTTTATTTGGTTCTAAATGAAAATAATATCCACCTCTTAAATCCGGTTTTTTTCGTTTAAATGATATACCAAAGTTTGTCTTGTAGGGAGTTTTATTTTTGGAGAATCTAACATCTCTATAAATTCTAAAAACCTTATAACTTTCAATTTTATCATGTTTATCTAACTCATTGGATAAATTAGATGCAAAAGCTTTTATTTTTAAATTAATTTCATCAAATAATGATTTATTTTTAATAAACCAATTTCTGTTATTATTTGATTTAAGATCTTCTAGAAAAGTTAAAATTGAGGAATCTAGACCTGGCATATACAAAAGGATACCCTCATGGAAAATCCTTGAGGGTCATATTTCTATAAATAATTACTGATTTCCTAGAATAATCGGCATCCCAGTTTTACCACTTCCAATAACAATTACCTTGGAATTATTTGATTCTGATAATTTAATGGTTGCCTCAATACCTTTTTCTTGAAGGATTTTATCTGTTAAAGAGGCGCTTAGAATTCTATTGGCTTTAGCTTTACCCTCAGCATCAATTCTTTGTCTCTCTGCTTCTTGAATTGATTTTGCAATTCTAAATTCGTATTCTAAAGCCTCCTGCTCTTGTCGAAGTTTTCTTTCGATAGCTTCTTTGATTGCCTGTGGAAGTGTAACATCCCTAACTAAAACAGCATTTAACTGAATATACTGGCCTTCAACAACTTTTTGGGTCTCTTCATATATTTCTTGTTGAATTGCATCTCTTTTAGTTGAGTATAATTGTTCAGGTGTATACCTTCCGACAACTGATCTGGCTACAGCTCGAATCTGAGGAATAAGAACAATATTTACATAATTCTCTCCTTTTGTTTTATGTAAAAGTCCTAATTTTGCAATATCTGGTTGATACAAAACAGATACATCTAAGGAAATTTCGAGTCCATTTGAAGAAAGAACCTGCATGTTTCCTTCGAAAAATTCCTGTTGCTTAACATTGTATAGGAAAACTTTATTCCAAGGGGCAATAATTTTAAAACCTTCACCTAACGGTGGCTCCTCAGTTACTACTCCACCTCCAAAAGTTTTAAAAAGAACTCCGGCTTCTCCATAACCAATATTAACAGATGATCTCGAAATTAGAATTAAAGCTAAAAAACCTATAGCAAGAATAGGTAATCCAATTTTAGGTAAACGTTGCATAATAATTTATTTTATTTATTTGATTAATATATATTTTAGGTTAACATACCTCCATCTACATTTAAAACTTGACCTGTAATGTAAGAAGATAAATCAGAAGCTAGAAAAACACAAAGGTTTGCTACATCTTCTGGAGTACCACCTCTTTTCAAAGGTATGGCATTCCTCCATTTTTCCACTACTTCTTCCGATAATTTTTCTGTCATCTCTGTTTCTATGAATCCAGGTGCTATCACATTACTTCTAATATTTCTTGAACCAAGCTCTAAAGCTATTGATTTAGAAAATCCAATAATTCCAGCTTTTGATGCTGAGTAATTTGATTGGCCTGCATTTCCTTTGATTCCAACAACAGAGCTAATGTGGATCAAAGATCCATATCTCTGCTTTAAAAAAGTTTTTTGAACAGCTTTAGTCATATTAAAAACTGATTTCAAATTCACATTAATTACATCATCAAAATCCTGTTCAGTTAATCTCATTAACAAATTATCTTTTGTTATTCCAGCATTATTAACTAAAATATCAATTTTAGAAAAATCCATTAAAACTGATTTTATTAAACCATCCGCATGTAAAAAAACTGATGCATCGCTCTGGTACCCCCTTGCTTGAACTTTATATGATTCTAATTCTTTAATAAGATCATTGGCTTGATCTACAGATTTTGAGTAAGTAAAAGCAACATTACATCCATGTTTAGCAAATTCAATAGCTATCCCTTTACCAATCCCTCTTGTAGCACCTGTAATTACTACATTTTTATCTTTAAGTAATTTCATTTTTTTAAAATTTCANAAACTTTTTTTCCAATATTTGCAGGTGAATTTACAACGTGGATGCCACACTCCTTCATNATTCTTTTTTTTGCCTCTGCTGTATCTTCAGAACCACCAACAATTGCTCCTGCATGCCCCATAGTTCTCCCCTTAGGNGCAGTTTCACCAGCTATAAATCCAACTACAGGTTTAGTATTCCCCTCCGCTTTTATCCATCGTGCGGCGTCGGCTTCGAGCTGTCCACCAATTTCACCTATCATAACTATACATTCAGTATCAGGATCTTTCATAAACAACTCAACTGCATCTCTAGTAGTTGTTCCAATAATTGGATCTCCCCCAATCCCAATAGCTGTACTTATACCTAAACCAGCTCTGACTACTTGATCAGCNGCTTCATATGTTAGGGTACCAGATTTTGAAATAACACCAACAGATCCCTTTTTAAAAACAAAACCAGGCATAATGCCAACCTTTGCCTCTTCAGGTGTAATTACTCCTGGACAATTTGGACCTATTAATATTGATCCTTTTTTCTTTACATAAGGTGCAACTTTAACCATATCTGAAATTGGAATTCCCTCAGTAATAGTTATGATAACTTTAATACCNGCGTCAGCCGACTCCATT
Organism: Flavobacteriaceae bacterium; assembly: GCA_002711185.1. Classification (GTDB taxonomy): domain Bacteria; phylum Bacteroidota; class Bacteroidia; order Flavobacteriales; family Flavobacteriaceae; genus Marivariicella. The sequence goes on along the minus strand of PAHL01000049.1, from coordinate 8,682 downwards.
ATAGCATCTGCAGCAAACGGAGGTGGAACAAATATTACAGATGTGTCAGCTGAAGTTTCATTAACCGCCTCACTAACAGAATCAAAAACAGGCTTATTTAAATGAAATTGTCCGCCTTTACCCGGTGTTACACCTCCAACTATATTAGTTCCATAATCGATCATCTGAGTTGAATGAAAAGTCCCTTCTCCTCCTGTAAAACCTTGTACAATAATTTTTGAATTTTTATCTACTAATACACTCATATCTTTATTCTTTGATTCTTTCTATATAAGTTCCTTTTTCGGTTTCAATTTTAATTTTATCTCCTTCGTTAATGAATAAAGGAACGTTAATTTTTGCTCCAGTTTCAGTTATAGCTGGCTTTGTAGCATTAGTAGCAGTATTTCCTTTTATTCCAGGCTCAGTATGAGTTATTTCTAAAATTACACTCGCAGGCATATCAACTGCCAGGGGCATACTATCCTCAGAGTTAATGGATATATTAACAATTTCACCATCTTTTAATAATTCTGATGAATCGATAATATTGGAGTTAATGCCAATTTGTTCGTAATTATCAGTATTCATGAAGTGATATTGATCTGCCTCTTTATATAAAAACTGATATTTATTTGTTTCAACACGAATCGAATCAATTTTATGTCCGGCAGAAAAGGTATTATCAATGACTTTTCCTGAAGAAACACTTTTTAATTTTGTTCTAACAAAAGCAGGACCTTTTCCTGGTTTTACATGAAGAAACTCAATTATTTTAAATATATCATTATTATACTTAATACATAAGCCTTTTCTGATGTCAGATGTATTTGCCATAAATTAATTTTTTTGAAAATATCCTTTCATTATTCCCCTTTGAGAATTTTGAATAAAATTTAATATTTCGTCCCTCTCAGGTGTAGCTGTCATTTCAGCTTCAATTATTTCAGTTGCTTGTGTATTATTATATTTTTTCTGAAATAATAATCTGTAGATAGTCTGTATCTCAGTTATTTTTTCAGAGGAAAAACCTCTTCTTCTTAAACCAACAGAATTAATTCCAACATAAGAAAGTGGTTCTCTTGCTGCTTTTACATATGGAGGAACATCCTTTCTAACCAATGAACCTCCTGCAACAAAAGCGTGATCACCAATGGTACAAAACTGATGAACCGCCACAAATCCTGCCAGAATAACGTGCTCTCCTACAGTAATATGGCCAGCTAAGGTGCTATTATTTGAAAAAATACAATTATCACCAACAATACAATCATGTGCTATGTGTGAATATGCCATTATCAAACAATTTTTTCCAATCCTAGTTTTCATTCTATCCTTAGTTCCCCTATTTATTGTTACTGACTCTCTGATAGTTGTATTATTTCCTATTACAGCAGTTGTATCTTCGCCATTAAATTTTAAATCTTGGGGAACAGCAGAAATTACTGAGCCTGGAAATATATTACAATTTTTTCCAATTCTCGCACCTTCCATAATTGTTACATTAGAACCTATCCAAGTTCCTTCCCCAATAATAACGTTATTACTTATTGTAGTAAAGGGTTCAATGACAACATTTTTTGCGATTTTAGCGCCAGGGTGAACGTATGCTAGAGGTTGATTCATTCTTCTTTTCTTTTAATTTGTGCCATTAATTCTCCTTGAGTTGTTATGTTGTCATTAACGTATATATATCCACGCATGTGACAAATACCCCTTCTTATCGGAGTGATTAATTCTAATTTAAATAACATTGTATCACCCGGTAAAACAGGAATCTTAAATTTGATTTTATCCATTTTCATAAATAAGGTGATATAATTTTTTGGATCAGGAACAGTATTTAATAGGAGTACTCCTCCTGCTTGAGCCATNGCTTCAATCTGGAGAACTCCAGGCATTACTGGAACTCCTGGGAAATGACCTTGAAAAAAAGGCTCATTCATTGTTACATTTTTTAAAGCAATTACATGATTCTCAGATAATTCAAAAATTTTATCNACCAATAAAAAAGGGGGTCTATGTGGAAGTATTTTCATTATTCCNACTGTNTCTAATAATGGTTTTCTTTTTGTATCAATAAATGGAACATTTGATCGTTTTTCTGACTTAATTATATCAAATAGTTTTTTACCAAAGGAAGTATTTATTTTATGGCCAGGCTTATTAGCGATTACCTTACCTTTAATTCTAGTTCCAACTAACGCTAGATCACCAATAACATCAAGTAATTTATGCCTTGCAGCTTCATTTGAGTAATGTANTGTTAAATTATCTAAGATTCCATTTGGCTTTATGCTTAATTTATCTTTTTTAAAGGCNTTTTTCAACTTATCCATAGATAATTTTGATGGAGGAGTGTCAACATAGACAATAGCATTATTTAGATCTCCACCTTTAATTAATCCATGATCTAAAAGACCCTCTAATTCATGAAGAAAACTAAAAGTTCTTGCTGTAGAAATTTCATTTTTAAAATTAGCTAACTTTTCCAAAGAAGCGTTTTGAGTCCCTAATACCTTAGTTCCAAAATCAACCATAGTGGTAACTTGATATTCATTTGAGGGTATTAATGTTATTTCACTACCTGTTTTTTCATCTTTATAACTAATCAATTCGTTAACAACAAATTCATCACGAAGAGAATCTTGTTCTTTAATCCCAGCTACTTCAAGAGCCTCAACAAAGAACTTTGAGGAACCATCCATTATTGGTGGTTCTGGACCGTTAATTTGAATAAAACAGTTATCGATATCTAGACCAACAAGAGCTGCAAGTACGTGCTCAGATGTTTGAATTTTTATTCCATCCTTTTCAATATTCGTTCCTCTATCAGTATTTACAACATAATTTACATCAGCTCCAATTTTATTTTTCCCCTTTATGTCGTTTCTAATAAAAACAAAACCTGTGTCTACAGGTGCTGGTATAAAAGATANTTTAACCTTTGAGCCTGTATGAAGACCTACTCCTTCTAAGTCTACTGGTTTTGCAATTGTTTTCTGAGGAACGGTTTTTAAAATCATCAGTATGCGTTATTCGATTTTATTTTGAAGAGTACAATCTAAAATACCATNTGTATTATTAACAATTTCNTGAGAAATAAATTTCATGAACGTAAAATTAACAAAATTCTAAAGAATCTATTTTTTATACGAGAAATAATAATTTAAAATATAGTTACTTAAAAAAAATCTAATAAAAACGTAAATTGGTTTATATATTTAAAAAANACTAAACATGAATTCTAACAGAATTCTTTGGGTTGACGATGAGATAAGTCATTTAAAACCGCATATATTGTTTTTAGAAAACAAAGGCTATAAAGTTTCTTTCTGTACAAACGGTNTAGATGCATTGGAATATNTGAANAATAATCAAATTGATATCATACTACTTGATGAAAATATGCCAGGATTAAATGGAATCGAAACACTAGATAAATTAAAGTTACATGACTCCAGTATTCCTATTGTTATGATTACAAAGAATGAAGCCGAAGAAATTATGGAGGATGCTATAGGAAGAAAAATTACCGATTACTTGATCAAACCTGTTAATCCGAATCAAATTTTAATTTCATTAAAAAAAATCTTAAAAACAAAAAATCTAGTTGAAGAAAAAACTATTGAATCTTATCAAAAGGAGTATATTAATATTTCCAATTCAATTCAAAAAGTTTCTTCAATAGAGGATTGGGTTTCATTTTACAAAAAAATGATTTTTTGGGAACTNGAATTAGAAAATCTTGAAGATAACGGGATGACAGATATTTTTAAAGTTCAAATGAAAGAGGCTAACATAAGATTTTCAAAGTTTATTGAAAATAATTATGCTAATTGGATAAAAAACAGTANTTCAAATTCACCTGTTTTATCAAATACACTTTTTAAAAAAAAAAATAATTCCCTTTTTAAATGATCATAATTCAACATTACTTTTACTTATTGATAATTTAAGACTTGATCAATGGAAGACAATAAGCCCTATNATAGAAGAGTACTATAAAATTGACAAAGAAGAATGTTATTTTAGCATCCTTCCTACATCAACCCAATATTCAAGGAATTCTATTTTTTCAGGAATGACGGTTAGTCAAATGGAAAAAAGTTATCCAAAATGGTGGAAAAATGATTTCGATGAGGGAGGTAAAAATTTATATGAAAATGAGCTACTAAAATCACAGATTAATAATTTGAATAAAAAAATTAATTATAGCTACAATAAAATTAAATCAGTAGTAGCTGCAAAAAAGATTATCCAAAATTTATCTAATTATAATTCAAATTCATTAAATGTTTTGGTTTATAATTTTGTAGATATGATTTCTCATGCTAAAACTGAAATGGATATTATAAAGGAACTTGCTCCCGATAATAAAGCATATAGGTCACTAACAAAATCATGGTTTAAGAATTCCCCACTACTCGATATCATTAAAAAAGCTAGGGACCTAAATTTTAAATTAATTATTACAACTGATCATGGTACAATCAATGTTCAAAATCCAATTGAAATTAGAGGTAAAAAAGATATTAGTCTAAATTTAAGATATAAATATGGGAGAAGTATGTCATATAATCAAAAAGAAGTAGTAGAGATAAAAAATCCTGAGGATTATGAATTACCNANNANTTCATTNGATAGTTCATTTATATTTTGTAAAAATGATAATTATTTTGTTTANCAAAANAATTANAATCATTATGCAAATCATTTTAGAGATTCTTTTCAGCANGGAGGGATTTCAATGGAAGAAATGATTATACCATTTGTAACTTTACTTCCAAAATAATTCATACAAATTAAATAGTGGAAACAATATACTCATTGACAGAAATAAATTCAATTTCAAAGAAAATATGTATGAAGTTAAATAATCAAGTTGTGCTGTTTAAAGGCCCAATGGGATCGGGAAAAACAACATTAATTAAATCAATATGTAAACACCTAGACTTCAAATGTAATATTATGAGTCCTACGTTCTCGTTAGTAAATACATACGAAAACAAAAAAAATGATATAATATATCATTTTGATTTATATAGAATTAAAAATTTAGANGAAGCTTTGGATATTGGGATTGAAGAATATTTAGATTCAGGAAATAAATGCTTCATTGAATGGCCTGAAATTATAACTGAATTGTTAAATTTTAAACATACTATTATAGAATTAAACATGATANATGATAATAAAAGAATAATCAAAATAAATTAAATGTCGTTCGTAAAAAGATTTAGTTATTATTTTTTTGGTCTTTGTNTAGGTCTTGTAATATTATCTTTTTTTTTAAGTGGTAAAAAAACAAGTTGTAATTANACTCCTGANGCAAGAGTTAAAAATGAATTNTTAAAAAAAGANTTAATCNGNATNNATATTTTAAANGATNCAANTAATTATTTAAATATTGNNCAAATTAGAGAATTCATTAAAAAATCATCTGTAAATTTCTCTAAAAGTGATACNTCAAAAGACTCATGCAAAACATATAGTTTAGATGGATATTTATTAAATGAATACAAAGAAATTCTATTTGAAAATTGTTCTAAAACAATTAAAATCATAAAAATTAAGTAATTGTTTTTCTTCTTTTTACCTCAGATTTAATTAAATCAAGTTCTCTGTTAGTTTGACCTGAAACAGAACTATTTTCTTCAGCTCTTCTGATTAAAAATGGAATAACCTCCTTTACAGGTCCATATGGTAAATATTTGACAGAATTATATCCATATTTGGCTAAAGTAAATGTCAAATTATCACTCATACCATACAGCTGGCCAAAATATAAATTAGGGTGATTGTTAGAGATTGACATCTTCTCTGCAAGTATCAATGCTTTTGAAACACTCTCTTCATTATGACTGCCTAAAAAAATTGAAAATAAATCAATATTATTAAACATAAACTCTATCCCTTTGTTGTACTGATCATCTGTATCTTTTTTTGTATTGCAAATGGGACTATTATAATTCATTTTTTTAGCTCTAACTCTCTCCTTTTCCATATATGCACCTCTAACCAATTTTATACCGATCTTAAATTTTAGTTTAACGGCTTTATTTTTTAATTGTTTTAGATATTCCAACCTTTCCTTCCTATACATTTGAATAGTATTAAAAATTAAAGCCTCCGATCTATTATATTCAATCATAAACTTTTCAACTATTTCATCAATTGCTGGTTGAATCCAGCTCTCCTCTGCATCAACAAAAACCTTGATTTTTAAAGATTTTGCTTTTTCAAATGTTATTCTGAAACGATTTATCATTCTTTCCCATTTTTCGTTTTCTGATAGATTAAATGGAATTGATTTGCTTTGTTTTTCTAATAAATCAGTTGAACCATATCCTGTTGGTTTAAAAACTATAAAAGGAAGATTTAGATTATTTTTCGAAATATCTATAGTTTGTAAAGTAGACTTCAAACATTTATCATAATCACTCTCCGATCCAGCGGCTTCTATAGAATAATGCAAGTAAGAACTAACTTTCTTTGAAGCTAATGAATTCACTACTTTAATAGAATCATTATCGTCAATTCCTGCACAAAAATGATCAAAAACAGTGTTTTTTATTATGAAATCTACAGGTAATCGTAATTTAATTGATAAAAAAACTAATGTCTTTCCGATAGTTACAAGGAAAGGATAGGAAATTAATTTAAACAGAAAGAAAGCACGCTGCAGTTCGTTATTAGATTTTAATTCAAAAGCTGTCTTCGAGTCATTAAAATCAATTATTTTTTTCAAATTTTTAAAATTAAAAAGTATATTGAAATAAGAAAGTAATCTCTTTTGCAAGATAAAATTTTATTTTTGCACCATGAATCAAATTAATGCGAAAAATTACTCAGTAAATTTTGAAGAAAATGGTTTCAATGGACTTGATATAATTATCAAAAAAAAATTATATTCTTCAATATTTGTTTTGGTTGACTCTAATACTAATAAGGAATGTATCCCTGTTTTTGAAAAAAAAATTTCTACTTCCTTTGATTTCAAAGTTATCGAGATTGAACATGGAGAAGAAAATAAGACTATTAGATCCTGTGAAAAAGTATGGGCTACCCTATCTGATTCTGGTGGAGACAGAAAAAGCTTACTAATTAATCTTGGAGGGGGAGTAATTACAGATATTGGTGGTTTTATTGCTTCAACTTTTAAGCGTGGAATTGATTTCATAAATATCCCAACAACACTTCTATCAATGGTTGATGCTTCAATTGGTGGAAAAACAGGTATTGATTTTGGAAATCTTAAAAACCAAATTGGTGTAATTAACGATCCTAAACTAGTAATAATTGATCTGGTATTTTTAAAATCTCTACCCATCAAAGAGTTAAAAAGTGGTTACTCCGAAATGCTCAAACATGGTTTGATATCAGACAAAAAGTATTGGAGTGGAATTTCTACTTTACTGATGGAAAAGAAGATTCCTGGAATAAATGAAATATTCAATTCAATTAAAATTAAAAATGAAATTGTATTGGATGATCCATATGAAAAACATAAAAGAAAAGTTTTAAACTTTGGTCATACTATTGGTCATGCAATTGAATCCTTTTTTATGGATTCGAAAACACATAAAAACCTAACACATGGAGAATCAATTGCAATAGGAATGATTATTGAGGCACACATTTCTTTTAATATATGTAAACTAGATATTTCTGAAGCTAAGGAAATTAAAAAAGTTTTCAACTCAATTTTCAATATAGTTAAGATCAGTGAAAGTGAATTTAATCAGATACTATCATTTTTAAAATTTGATAAAAAAAATAGCCACGGTAAAACCAATTTTGTTTTACTAAAAAAAATAGGGAGTCCTGTTATAGATATCCAAGTCCCTGATAAAAAAATAAAAGAAGGTTTTGAATTTTATTTGTCCTAAGCTGAATTCCTGCTTGCATTTATGTTACCAAATAACGATCTAGTAACCATTTTCTCATATACTGCAAGGCTCTTATCATCCAAATGATTTTCTTTTTTATTTTTTTGAATTTGCATTAAAGAATACTGTTGAATTGTAATCAGTGGTTTTACTATATCCTCCCTAATTTCAATTGAAGCCTTTCCAGCCTTTTCATTTTGCATCAAATATTTAAAACCTGTAAGTTCTAGTATCATCTGTTTAGTCAATTCAAATTCATTAAAGATTATTTTCCAAAATTTACCATATTCAGGATCGTTAGAAATATATTTTGTTAGAGGAAAAAAGGACTTAGTTAAACTCATCATACTATTTGCAATAAGTGTTCTAAAAAATGCATTATTTCTGTATAATCTCTTTACCACTCTAAATTTATTATTTTTTTTATATTCGTTTAAAGCAGTTCCAACTCCAAAGAAACCAGGAACATTTTGTTTTGATTGGCTCCAACTCCCAACAAATGGAATAGCTCTTAGATCGTCTAAGGATAACTCTTTGTTTATTCCTCTTTTTGATGGGCGACTTCCAATATTTGTTTTAGCATAATATGGCAATGTTGTTATGTTTTCTAGGTATTTAAGAAACTTGGGATGTGCTTTAAAATCCTCATAAGCTTTATGGCTTTTAGATGCAAGATTTTCCATTGTGTCTCTATCTTGGGTATCTAAATTATTTGAATTATTAATGAATATTTCATTTTTTATACCTGAACTAAGTAATTGTTCAAGATTATATTGCGAAGATTCCAACGTTCCAAAATTTGAACTTATTG
>PAHL01000048.1 GCA_002711185.1 Flavobacteriaceae bacterium | reverse complement strand
TGAAATTTTTTCTAAAAGGCTATCAATCGCTTTTGATAAATCTATCCTTTGCTCTAGTAGAATATCAAGTTTTAAATTACATTCTATTTTATGATTTTTAGTAGCACTCTCTCTATTTACTTCCTCTTCCATATGGTATATTTTCAATGCTAAAATTGAAAGACGATCAATTGCCCAAGCAGGACTTTCAGTATTGATCTCAGCATTTTTATTTACCTCTACATTCGTATAAATATTCAAAAAGTAACTGTCAATATATTCAACCATATCTGTTCTCTCTTGATTTGAGGCATCTATTTTTCTTTTCAACTGCATCCCCTCAATTGGATTAATATTTGGATCTCTAATTAAATCTTCATAGTGCCACTGAACAGTATCAATCCAATTTTTTTTATACAATAAAAACTCAAAAGTATTTGAAGAGAATGGGTTTTTTAATTTTTGATTAATAGTATTTAAAATATGGTAATCCTCAATTGCAGATTTGAAAATATTAAGCGCTAAGTGACTTATTTTATTTACTCCCATAGATTTAATTTCACTTTTGTTACATTTGCAATATAAAGAATCTAATTATGATGAAGAAAATTTTTGAGGGTATTGCTTACATTTTCGAAGAGATCTTATTTATGCCTTTTAATATTTTAAGACAAATAGAAATAGATAACTGGTGGGTCGCTAATATAATTAGTTGGCTATTCCTTTTTGTTGGCTTTTGTGCTGCAGGTTATTGGATAAATAAACTGCGGATTTTTGATCAAAAGGGTGAAGAAAATAAAGACCCAACTGCACATTCATTTTTATAGGTCAAATCCTATATCATTTCTGTAATACATTTCTTTGAATTGAATTTCTTTGAGTCCATTATATGATTTTTTCAGTGCCTCTTGCATAGAATTTCCTAGTCCAGTCAATGTTAATACTCTTCCACCATTTGTTACTACTTTGTCTCCTTCGATAATAGTGCCTGAATGAAAAATTATTGCATCTTTTATATTCTCTAGCCCTTTTATTGCATACCCTTTATTATATTTTTCAGGATATCCACCAGATACAGACATAACTGTGACCGCAACTCTTTTATCAATTTTAAGTTTAATAGTTTTTAAATTTTGATTCGAGACTGCTTGAAATAAAGAAACAAAATCATTTTTTATTCTTGGGATAACAACTTCTGTTTCAGGATCACCCATTCTTACATTATATTCAATAACCATTGGTTCGCCATCCACATTAATTAAACCAATAAATATGAATCCCTGGTAGAGCATGTTTTCTGATTTTAATCCACGCAATGTGGGTTTAATAATTTTTTCGTCAATTTTTTTTTGAAATTCTATGTCAACAAAAGGAACAGGAGAAACCGCACCCATTCCACCTGTATTAAGTCCTGTATCCGCCTCACCAATTTTTTTATAGTCTTTTGCCATTGGAAATGTTATGCCTGTTTTTCCATCTGAAATTATAAAACACGAAAGTTCTATACCATTTAAAAATTCCTCAATTACTACCTTTTCAGATGCTTTTCCAAACTTTCTATTTAGTAACATGGATTTTAACTCTTTTTTTGCTTTATCAATATCTTCTATTATCAAAACTCCTTTTCCCCCTGCTAGTCCATCCGCTTTGAGCACATAGGGAGGGGTCATTGTTTCCAAAAACTTAAATGCTTGACTTAAAGAAGAGGATGTAAATTCTGAATACTTAGCTGTTGGTATTTTGTACTTATTCATAAATTTTTTTGCAAAAGATTTACTTCCTTCCAGTTTTGCGGCTTCACTATTTGGACCAATAAGGCTTACCTTAGATAGTTGGCTGTCGGACTGAAAAAACTCTTTTATTCCCTCAACTAATGGAGCTTCGGGTCCAACGATAACCATTTGTATATTGTTCTTAATTACAGCAACCTTTATAGATTTGAAATCTAATACTGGTATACCTAAATTAGTAGCTATAGCAGCAGTTCCTGCATTTCCAGGAGAAACATAAAGGTTTTGACATTTAGGGCTTTGTGATAATTTCCAACAAAAAGTATGTTCTCTTCCTCCTGATCCAAGTATTAAAATATTCATATTTATCTTAGTTAAATTTTAATTGATTTTAAAAAAACTGACTCATCTTTTCCAATAGTTTTTCTTCTATATTTTTATAATCTTTTTTTGGTTTTATATCTTCCAAAGATAATGTGTTTAAATCTTCTGATTTGCAACAGTAAAAATAATCCGATATTCCTTTTAAGCGACTTTGATGATTAATATGTTCGAGCCCATCATTTAAAAAGATGACTTTAATTCCATAGGCTACTGCAGGGAGCGCAATATGAATTCTTGAGGTAATAACAAGTCTTGATTTTTTAATTAAATTTAACTGTTCATTAGCCAAAAAAACTCTTTCTTTTTCATNGTATTTATTNNTGTCAATAATTTGATTTTTATATAAAACTTTAGAAAAGCTTTGTTTTAAAATGAAATTATCAAGTCGTGTTTTNAGTTTTCTATACTTNGCNANCTTAAATGGNAACTTNATAAGTTCAAGAAANAAATTATTANANTTTACTNTGGGGTTTATCCTGTCNAAAGCGCCAATTATTAAAATTCCNNCTCTCTTNAAATTCTTNTTTTTATTCTTTAAAGTTAAAGTTAAACATCCTGAGAAATAAGCNTTAATCCCTTTTTTTTCAAGAATACTTTGTGTNTAAAGNTCTCTACATCCAATGGGTTCGTATTTTTTAAAATATTCTATNCCNTTTTTAGATAAAAGATTNTTCTTTGCNACAGGGTTTATGTGAAANGAAATAAAANAAGGGATTATNTTATTGCTTGGNGGCCAATTTTTTGANTTTTGCATGAACCATCCATTCATTATTAAANAAACNTTTGGNCCATCATANGTATGAAGNTTTTCCCTGTCTACTTCAATTAGANTTTTGCCAATTAACTCTTTTGTTGCAATACTTTGAATATAATCCCCTAAATTATTNGACATAGGGTAGGAAAGAACTGCCTTTTTGATATTCATAATTCTAAACTTTTCTTAATGCATCCATTCTNTTTTCCTCATTAAATAGATTAATAATTCTTCTTCGNGCTTGATTACTATTAATTTTTTTATTAGCCNTNAAAAAGACTACTATTTTTTTAATATCANGNNNNCCATCAAACAAAAGGCCAGTTGTTCCTATTGCATTTGGAATGCCAAAAACCTTATTTCCGATTGGGATGCACTCACACAACATTGCTTCGCACAAGGCGTTAGGAAGGCCCTCAAGTCTTGAGGGCTGAATGTAATATTGACTCTCAGAATAATAATCTCTTAAGTCTTGATCCTTTTTTGGTTTTATAAACTTTACGTTTTTTGGTTTCTCGTATGTTTCAACTAAACTTTTGTTTTCTAATCCTATAATTTGAAATTTAAACTCAGGGACTTGTTTCGCAAGATTAAATATCAAACTAATTCCTTTTATCTTGATTATCCTAGAATGATCTATATTAGCAACAGTCAAAATTGTATTTGGTTTTTTTTCTTTAGTTCTTCTCCAAAAATCAGAAGAATAACCTGTTGGGGTAATTTGTATTTTTTTTTTGAGATCTGGCATCCAGTTGATTAGTCCTGATTTTATTTTATTTTGTTCTAATGCCACCTTACAACCCTCGGAAAGCGATCTGTCAACGACCCAAATTTCCGATGATAAATAATAATTTAATTTTGCTATTGTCTGCCTAAATCCTTTTTTTACAAAAATTCCATGACCAATCTCTTGATCAGATATTGCATCATACCCCCCCACGATAATAATACTTTTTACAGAAAAAAATTTCGACACAAATAAAGGTATAAATGAGTGATAATCACTGAACCATATAAAAACTGAATCGGATTTTGAAAGAACGATCAAACTTTTAAAAAACTGATTAATTCTGTTGATTAAAAACAAAAAAATATTTTTTTTTGGACTAGATTTTATTTCAAAAACTTTGTGTCCTATTTTTTTTAAGTAGTTTATATCTTTAATAACAAATGTCCTTGATAAACTATAAACTATGCAAGAAGTTCTTTTTCTATCCATCTTTAATNTTAAGATTATTCGCGATTTTTCTGTCATTACTTAATCTTGGAACTTTATTCTGACCTCCTAATTTCCCTATTTTTTTCATATAAATTTCAAACCCATTTTCTTCAACAACTGATATAACCAGGGGTCTTAAAACGTTTCCTTTGATTAAATCTTCATAATAAATATTTTGATTTCTCATTTCATTATCTAGCTTAATTGAAAAGCTCTCTAATTCTCTTGGGCTTCGCTTAAAGTCAATAAACCACTCATGATAAGGTAATCCTGAGGTGGGATTGATTTGTGGTGCAACAGTAAATTCTCTAATTTCAATTTTGGTTAACTCGGTGACTTTCATTAATGCTGTTTCAACCTCTTTACCAATAACATGTTCGCCAAAAGCTGAAATAAAGTGTTTTATTCTACCCGTTACTACTATTCTGTATGGATTTTTTGAAATAAATCTTATAGTATCTCCAATATTATAAGACCATAGTCCCGCATTAGAAGAGAGAATTATTACATAATTTACACCTATTTTTATGTCTTTTAAAGAAATTCTTTTGGGATCAGAATCAAAAAATTTATCTGAATCCACAAATTCGTAAAATATTCCACTATTTAATAATAAAAGTAATCCTTCTTCATTTAGCCTATCCTGATATGCAAAAAACCCTTCTGAAGAAGGATAAAGCTCAATTGAGTTAATTTTTTTTCCTATCAAATTATCAAACATTTTTTTATACGGTTCAAAATTAACTCCACCGTGTATAAACAGAGAGAAGTCTGGAAAAACTTTATCAATTTTCTTCCCTGTTTTACTTATGATTTTTTCAAAATACATCTGAACCCATGAAGGAATTCCTCCAATAACAGTCATTTTTTCATTTAAAGTTTCCAATACAATAGAATCTACTTTTGTTTCCCAATCCTCGATACAATTTGTTTCCCATGTCGGCATCCGACTTTTCAGTAAATATGAAGGAACATGGTGAGCCACAATACCTGATAATCTTCCTAAATGAATACCGTTTAGGTTTTCAAGAATAGGGCTTCCCTGAATAAAAATTTGTTTTCCCTCTATAAAATCAACATTACCTGTTTTATCAATATAATTCAAAATTGCATTTCTTGCAGACATTATGTGGTTTGGCATTGATTCCTTTGTAATTGGGATGTATTTTATCCCTGAGGTTGTACCACTGGTCTTAGCAAGATATATTGGTTTTCCTGGCCAAAGTATATTTTTTTTACCTTTTAAAACTTGATTTATATATGGCTTAATTTTTTCATAGTCACTTATTGGAACTCTTAATTTAAAATCGTTGTAATTTCTTATTGATCCAAAGTCGTGGTCTTTTCCATATTTAGTATTTAATCCATCTTTTATAAGTGTTTTGAATACTTTTTCTTGAGTCCTAATCGGATTATTTATCCATTTATTCTCTTTCCATCTAATGTATTTAGCAAAAATTTTAGCAAGAATTTTTTTCATAAACTATTTAGAAAAGTCAATAAAATCTTCAGGGTTTAGAGGGTATCCCTCCGACCATAATTCAAAATGTAAATGAAACCCGGTAGTGAACTCACCTGTGTTTCCAGCTCTTGCTATAACCTCACCTGGCTCAACACTATCACCTTGATTTTTAGCTATAGATGAATTGTGTTTATAAACTGAAATGAAACCGCTTGGGTGTTCAATTATTATAACATATCCTGTCTGAGCAGTCCACTCAGAAAATATTACCGTGCCTTCTGCAACAGAATTTATTGGAGTATTTTCTTCTAAAGATATGTCGACAGCAAAGTGGTTGTCTTCTAAGTTGAATTTTTGGGAGACAATACCTTTGGCTGGAGGGTAAAGTATATATAAATTACTACTATTAGAGACGTTGAAATTATATTTTTCCTCTTGAGCTACAAATCGTCTCAGCAGAGAATCCTCCTCTGAAGCTTCAGGTAATGTTGTGTTTNTTGATGAAAAATTTTNAATTGTTTGGCTTTGAATTTGTGTAATATCAATTTCACCTGATAGTGCTTTTTTTATTGAATTNAAATATTTTTTTTGCTTTTCAAAGTCATTAATTATTGAATCAACTCTAATTGAGTTTGTTATTGCCTTCATTCTTGACTTTGATGTTGGATAGCCTGGAATAAACTCTTTTATCGGTGAAAATGCAATTAATATATAAGTAATTGTGGATATAAAAATTGAATATAAAAAAACAGATATTAATGCAGTAATTCTGGAAGCTTTAAAATGGAATCTTTCTTCAAAGGTTTCCTCGTTAATTATTGCGACCCTATAATGATCAAGCAATTTTTTTAGTTTTGAGGGTTTTTCTGATTTTTGAGTTTTCATTTAATTGCAAATATACGATTTCACATAGGATATAATTATGTTGGTTTTTCCTTTAAATATTTATTTTACCTTTGTTTAAATAAATTTTATTATGATAAGCAATTTTCAGTTAGGTATGATAGGTGGTCCTCAAGTTATTTTAATTATTGCAGTTGTTTTATTGCTATTTGGTGGTCGAAAAATACCAGAATTAATGCGTGGTTTAGGAAGTGGGATAAAAGAATTTAAAAANGCAACTAAAGAAGAGGAGTCCAAAAAAAGTGATGAATCAAAGGATTCTTAGTCCATATCAATTAAAGAAAAAGATTTTATTATTGTCTCAAGCTCAAACATATAGTCCCTTTTGTTTACAGATGGCGCAAAAGCAAATCCTTCTATAACTAATAATCTCTTTTTTATTTTATCCTCAATAATATAGTTAACAAATGGTCCTGCCATATAATCATTGGCAACCTCCCAAGTTCCTTTAGTTAGAAANGCTTTTTTGTTTTCGAGAGTAGTTTTATAATAATATGGCCGATACGCTTTTTCTGTTATCATATAAGAACCTTTTAGTCTTCCTGGAATATGTGTTTTTCCAATAGAGTCTCTAATTTTTATAATGGACTTTGATATATTCTTGTAATCAATAGCTGACTCAGCTAGAGTATAAGCGATCAGATTTAGATGTCCTTTCATAACAGGTTTTTGAAGCCAAATAAAATTTATAGTATCTTTAACTAGTTTATAAGCAGAGGGGTATTTAATTTGAAAGTTAAATTTATTTTGAATTTGCCTGTCCGTGCTTAATGCTTTTGATATTCTTCTTCTCTTTTCTTTGACTTCATTTTCTNTAAATACACCCTTTATTAATTTGTTGTTCTCCTCTAATAAAAAAATCATTTCATCGGAATCTAAACCTTTTATTTCAGCTAAAACTTGAGGTTTTGCATACGGGTCAGAATACATGGTAAACCTAGNAGTTGAATCTATTGCAAATTCAACTATATTTCTTGATTGACGTGCAAAATCATTGAAAAGTTTTGGTTCAATATGTTTCAAATCAAACAAGGGCTCATCAATTGGTAAGCCCTCATAAATAGCGCCAAAAATATTTCTTGTTTGTTCTCCTAGCTTTCCATTCCAAAATGTTTTTGACATAACAATTGTAACTGAGTTTATGTTTCCGCTTGAGTCAGGGACATATCTTTGGGATGGTTTCTGATCGCATGAAAGGTTAACAAGCAAAACAAATAATAAATATTTTATTTTATTTTTCATTATAGATATAATTAGCTTAAAGCCTTAATACCCGGAAGCTCCTTGCCCTCGAGACTTTCAAGCATAGCCCCTCCACCAGTTGATACATAGCTCATTTTATTTGAAAACCCAAACTTTTTTACTGCTAGAACAGAGTCTCCTCCTCCAACCAAAGAGAAAGAACCTTTCTTTGTTGCTTCAGAAATCATGATCCCTAACTCAACAGTGCCATTGGAAAAATTATCAAACTCAAATACTCCAAGAGGACCGTTCCACAAAATTGTTTTTGATTTTTTAACTATTGGTTTTAAAGCCTCAATGCTATCTGGTCCGATATCGAGTCCTTGCCATCCAGCTGGTATTTTATCAATTTTTGAAATTTTACGAACTGCATTATTGTCAAAACGATTAGCTATGATTACGTCTTTTGGTAGGTGAATGTTAACATTTCTTGCTTTTGCCTTTTCAAGTAGTTGAATCGAATAATCACAAAAATCTTTTTCACAAATTGATTCTCCGATTGATCCTCCCTGAGCCTTAATAAAGGTATATGCCATACCTCCACCAATTAGGATATCCGTTACAGAATTCATTAGGCTTTCTATTATTGTTATTTTAGTTGAGATTTTTGCTCCACCTATAATCGCTAACACAGGTTTTTTGCCATTGTTTACAACTTTTCTAATAGAAGTAACCTCTTTTTCCAATAATTTGCCAAAATATTTTTTTGAGAAAAATTGAGCTATTATACTTGTTGATGCGTGAGCTCTATGGGCGGCACCAAAAGCATCGTTTACGAAAACTGANCCTAGTCTTGATANTTTTTTTGCAAAGTCTATTTCCCCTTCAGTTTCTTCAGTATGAAATCGAACATTCTCCATTAATATTATTTCTCCTGGCTTGAGCATCTTGGTTTTTTTCTCAGCTTCTTTTCCAATAGTAGAATCACAAAAAAGAACCTCTCTTCCCAATGTTTCTGAAACTTCTTTAATAATTAATTTACACGAAAACTTTGTTTCAAAACCTTTTGGTCGGCCTATATGTGTTAGCAAAATAACACTTCCCCCATTATTTAAAATTAAATCAATTGTTTCTTTAGATGATTCTATTCTTGTTTTGTCAGTAATTCTATCCCCGTCAAAAGGAACGTTATAATCAACCCTTATTATAACTCGTTCTCCTTTAAAATTTATGTTTTCTATTGTCTTCATTGAATTCAAATAATACTGCAAAAATAGAAGAATTTTAATATAAAATTTTGTTTGTAAATGTTTGNATGGTTATCGATGTTTAAAGGGATAATTATCTGTATTTTTAACTGTCTTATTTAAAACAACCATATGATAGGTTTTTGGGAAAACGATAATTTGATTAAAAGTATAGATGAGGGGATAAAAGAAANCCGAGTTCCTCATTGCCATCTAATTAATGACAGCTATGGTTCAGGAGGAATATTGTTAGGGATGACTATTGCTGAAAAACTTCTTGGAAAGGACCCATTCAAACATCCTGATTTTAATATTTATTTTCCTTTAGAAAAGGACGATATCTCTGAAAACTCAATTGAAAGGTTCAAATATTTATTCAAAAAAATAAATTGTTGTGGATTATCAGATTGGAATCAAATCTTAAACTCAAATGTCCAGAGTCAAATTAGAGTAAAAGACATTACTAATCTTCATGAGAAAATTTTACTAAAGGCCTACGAAGGAAAAAATAAAGTCTATATAATTTGGGGGCCTGAATTATTAAATGAAAGGGCCGGTAACAAGCTGCTTAAAATACTAGAGGAGCCNCCTTCTAGAACTTATTTTATTTTGGTTAGTGAAAAGATTAATCAAATATTACCAACCATTATTTCTAGATCAATAATTTTAAATCTTAGTAAATTATCTTTTTCGCATATAGAAAAAAGCTTGAAAGAAATGCAGATTAATGATGCTTCAGGAATTGCCAGGGCGGCTAACGGAAGCTGGAGAAAGGCTCTCCAATTATCAGACAAATCAAATAAAATTGAAGAAATTGAATCTATCTGGATCATGGGTCTTCGAGGTGCTTTTAAATCAAGNGAAAACAAGAAAATAGTTGTTGAACTTATGGGTTGGGCAGAAAAAATTTCAAGCTTAACTAGAGATGAACAAAAACAATTCTTAGAATTTGGCTCAAATTTAATAAGAAGCGCCCTAGTGGTAAACTATAAGGCTAAGGAGGCTTCTTATTATTATAGTTTTAACAATTTTAATGTTGAAAAACTGGCGCCTTTTATACATAGTAAAAATATACTTAAAATTATCAATCTAATTGATAAAACTCACTATGAGATAAGCAGGAACGCCAACGTAAAAATTTTATTTTCTAATTTTATTTTAAAAATTGCAAAATATTTAAACATGAAAGAATATTAGGGCCTTCTAAAAATAAAAATACTTGAAGAAAAATTCCCNCTAAAAATTGCAGCCAAATTAGATATTGTTCCAATCAAAATTGAGACTACCCACGGAAAAACAAGCTTTTTTCTTTTGGCAGACAAAAGAGAAATGTAATACGCATCTAAAATAAGCGGGCGTTTTTTAATTAAAACGTACCCTTGTTTTTTAAAGAGGGCTATTAGTCCCTTTGGGGTGAAATGCCATATATGTCTGGGGACATCTAACCCAGCCCAATCAGATTTAAATATCTGAGAATCAAAGCTTTGTATGTTTGGGACAGCAATAACAAAGTGTCCTTTATTAGATAAAATAGTAGACAAAACAGAGACAGTTTTACTTGGATTTGAAACGTGCTCGAGAACATGCCACAATGAAATTACATCAAACTTTTTATTTACAAGGTGTTTAATAGTTGAAAACACTTTAAGGTTTTTCTTTTTGCAAATTTTCAGTGAGTGGTTACTTTTTTCGACACCAATTGCATTCAGCCCTCTTTTTGAGACGTATTGTAAAAATTCCCCGTTACCACAACCATAGTCCAGAATGTTTTTCAAAGGCACACAGGATTGTATCGTTTTATATTTAAAATATAGCATTACCTTTCTNGAAATGAAATAAATTTTATCTGCAAGGNTGTTTTGAAAAGTTTGATGAGGTGTGTAGTTGACTGCTTTCATAAAACCTATACATGTCTTCGTCTTCTTTAATTTTTGTTTTAGCTANACTAAAATTTTTNTTGAAATAAACAGAAAATAATTCATTNCTGACCAGTGTGTCTTTCGANGTGCAATAATAGTTTTTATATTCTTTCATNATGTTCCACGTGAAACCNCTANCTCCCNAGAGAGACCAAAAGAACACTTATATCACTGGGNTTTATTCCACTTATTCTGCTNGCTTGCGAAATAGTATTTGGCTTAATTTCAGTTAATTTTTCTTTTGCTTCAGAGGACAAAGAGCTTAATGCTGTATAATTAAAGTTGTTTGGTATTAAAACGGACTCAAGTCTCTTAATTTTATTTGCGATTTCTTTTTCTTTATTAATGTAGCCTGAATATTTTATTTGTATTTCAGCTTGTTCTATTGACTTTTCGCCAATTTTTTCTTTGTTTATAAATCCCGAAACTTCTTCTATTGAATTCAAATCTGTTAAAGTAATATTTGGGCGGGACAGAATCTTATCTAGCTTACCTGATTGTTTTACCGGAGACGATTGTTTTTTAGATAAGATCTCATTCATTTTTGTAGCATTAAAGCTTGTTTGTCTCAAAAAACTAATCATCTTATCNGTAGCATTAGTTTTTAAATCAAGCAGCCTGACTCTCTCCTCATCGATTATCCCAATTTTAAAGGCTTTAGGGGTTAGCCTTTGGTCGGCATTATCCTGACGAAGTAACATGCGATATTCGGCTCTGGAAGTAAACATTCTGTAGGGCTCTTCTGTGCCCTTTAAAACTAGATCGTCGATTAAAACACCAATATAAGCCTCATCTCTTTGAAGAACGAANGGTGCAAAACCATTTATTTTCATGTTTGCATTTATTCCAGCAATTAGGCCTTGAGCAGCGGCCTCTTCATAGCCAGTTGTACCATTAATTTGACCTGCAAAAAAAAGGTTTTGAATAATTTTTGTCTCGAGCGTATTTGAAAGCTGAGTTGGAGGAAAATAATCATACTCAATTGCATATCCAGGTCTGAAAAACTTAACATTTTCAAATCCTTTAACTTTTTTTAAGGCTGAAAACTGAACTTCTTGTGGTAAAGATGTGGAAAATCCATTAACATAAACTTCGATTGTATTCCAGCCTTCGGGTTCTACAAAAATTTGATGTCTTGGTTTTTCTGAAAATTTATGAATTTTGTCCTCAATAGATGGGCAATATCGAGGGCCAACGCTTTTAATCCTTCCATTGAACATTGGAGATTTATCGAAACCTCGCCTAAGTTCGTCATGAACTTCTCCAGAAGTGTAGGTTATATAACAAGACTTTTGAATAGTTAATCTTTTGGTGCGCTCAATAAAACTAAACCTTCCAGGAGAGGTGTCACCCGGTTGTTCCTCCATAAGTGAGTAGTCCAATGTTCTACCGTCAACACGAGGAGGGGTTCCAGTTTTCATTCTTCCAGAAATAAAACCATAAGACTCTAGATTCGAAGTTAGACCCTGAGAAGATTTTTCTCCCGCTCTACCGCCACCAAAGTTTTTTTCTCCAACATGAATAAGGCCATTTAAGAANGTTCCATTTGTTAGAATAACAGAATTAGAAAAAATAGAAACACCAAGAGACGTTTTAACACCCTTTACAGATGCCGAGCTAACGATAAGGCTTGTTACCATATCCTGATAAAAATCTAAATTTTTCGTTTTTTCTAAAAGATCTCTCCAGTGTTGAGAAAACATTGCCCTGTCAGATTGTGCTCTTGGGGACCACATAGCAGGTCCTTTAGATTTATTAAGCATTTTGAACTGAATTGCGCTGAAGTCAGAGACAAAACCACTGTAGCCACCCAAAGCATCTATCTCTCTAATAATTTGCCCCTTAGCAATTCCGCCCATTGCAGGGTTACAGGACATTTGACCAAGTGTTTGAAGGTTCATAGTGACCAATAAGGTTTTAGATCCAAGATTTGCTGCCGCTGCTGCTGCTTCGCAACCTGCATGCCCGCCCCCAACAACAATGACATCATATTTTTTGTCAAACATGTTTACTAGCTTTGTGTTCCACGTGAAACATATTAATCATTTCATCTTCTTTTTTTGTCATCCGTNTCTTTTGATCTGGAGTCGAATCACAATATCCATTCAAATGTAAAAAACCGTGNGAAATTAACCTAATTAACTCATTTTCAATTGTTTGTGAAAAGTTTATTGCATTTTCTNGCGCCTTTTCGATTGATATGAAGATCTCAGCTTCTATTTGTTTTGTTGATTTATATGGGAAAGTTAAGATATCAGTGGCGTAATCATGATTTAAAAACTTTCTGTTTAATTGATGTATTCTTTTGTTGTCTACAAAAAAAATTGAGAGCCTTTCAATTTCCACATTATATCTTATTGAGCAGTCTAAGAGCCATTTCTTAAGACGCTTACTGTTTAGCAATTTTGGTTTGTTTATAAGCTCAATCATTTCTTTTGCAAATATACATCAAAGTGGTTGCAGATGAAACTATCGTATTCTATATCTTTGCAGGAAATGAGAGAAAGATTTCGTTTTGCGCCTAGCCCAACTGGTCCACTTCATATTGGAGGGGTCAGAACGGCTTTATTTAATTTTCTTTTAGCAAAACAAACAAATGGTGTGTTTATTTTAAGGATTGAAGACACAGACAAAGGTAGGTTTGTAGAAAAAAGTGAAGAACATATTGANNCTGCACTTAATTGGCTAGGGCTTTCTCCTGACGAAGGNCCATNTGCTGGGGGTGGATTTGGGCCATACAGGCAGAGTGATCGGCTTGATATATACAAAGAGAAAATCAAAGAGCTTATCAAGGCTAAGAAAGCATATTATGCGTTTGACACTAAAGCGGATTTAGATGAATTAAGAAAAAGAGAAGAAAGAATAGGGTCTAAGTTTAAATATGGCTATTTAAATCGCCTAAAATTAGATAACTCATTAAAATTAAAGGAAAAAGAAATAGCGGATCGTATCAAAACCGAACCCTATGTTATTAGGTTAAAAGTTGAGGAGGGAGTTACGGAAACAAGAGATATTTTGAGGGGAAATATTAGAATTAATAATGAAATATTAGATGATAAAATATTACTAAAAGCAGATGGGTGTCCAACATATCATTTTGCCAATGTTGTAGACGACCATTTGATGAAAATTTCAACTGTAATAAGGGGCGAAGAATGGCTTCCTTCGCTTGCGATACACAAACTCATATACGAAGCTTTCGGCTGGAAAATGCCTGATTTCCTCCACCTACCACTAATCCTTAAACCAGAGGGGAAGGGTAAGCTTTCCAAAAGAGATGCTGACAGGAGTGGCTTTCCAATTTATCCGGTAAGATGGGGTGACAGTTTAGGCTATAAGGAGTTAGGTTTTTTGAGCGTCGGTCTTATTAATTATCTNGCTTTACTTGGTTGGAACCCTGGCGTTGAGAAGGAGGTTTNTTCNTTAAAAGAACTTGTTGAAAAATTTAGTTTTGCTGGNATTCAAANGGGNGGTGCCAANTTCGACTATACAAAAGCAAAATGGCTAAATCAAAAACATTTATCTATAATGACATTTGATGAGTATAACCTCATATATCCAGAAAAGGTGATTCAGATTAAAAAAAATTATCCTGAACATTATAAAGAAATTTATCATGAAATTCGAAATAGAGTCACATTGTTAAGTGATTTTGATAATGAATTTAAAGCCTTTTTCGAACCACCTAATGTTTATGATAATAAGTTCCTAGAAAAACAAGGTAAAACCCAAAATCTATTAAAGGTGTTGTCTGAAATTGAAAAATTAATAAGAGCAGAGGGGGTTAGTAATTTGAAAGAAAATTTGCACAAAATTAGCAAATCTAAGGAGATTAAACCCAGCCTAATAATGCAATTATTAAGAATATGCTTTGTGGGAAATATGTCTGGTCCAGACTTGTTTTTTATGGCTAAGGTATTAACAAAAACCATATCTTTAGATAGAGTTTTAGCAT
>PAHL01000047.1 GCA_002711185.1 Flavobacteriaceae bacterium | reverse complement strand
CTAACATTTTTAGTGGAAAAACCTCCAGTTGCAATAGTACTCATTGAATTATTAATCGCATCAAAAAAGCCCATCCCAGCGATATTTAACAATAAAGTTTCAGCGAGAGTCAATCCAACATAAATATACCACAGTCTTTTTGCGGTATCAGTAATCCTAGGATGTAATTTATTACCACTTGGGCCTGGAGTTTCTGCAGAAAAAAGTTGCATTCCACCTACTCCAAGTAAAGGAAGAATTGCAATAGCTAAAACAATAATTCCCATTCCCCCAATCCAATGCGTAGTGCTTCTCCAAAATAAAATACTCTCAGGAAGATTTTCGATATCTTCAATTACTGAAGCACCTGTAGCAGTGTATCCAGAAGATGTCTCAAAAAAAGCATATGAAATTTGAGGAATTGAATCTGTAAAAATAAATGGAAGCATACCTGAGCAAATCATCAATAACCATCCTAAAGTAACTATTAAGAAAACTTCCTTTTTTTGAATTTGTTGATCGTTATTTTTTGTACTAAAAAAAAATATAGATCCAATTAAAAAAACAATCATTCCGGCCTTAAAAAATTCCAAGGTTACACCATCACTAAAATATAAACTTACCAAAGTAGATAAAAACATAAAACCACTATTGAATAAGAGTAATAGTCCAAATAAATTTATAATTATTTTATAGTTGATTCTGCTCATTTTACAAAAAAAGACCTTCTACCCTATCAAGAGCTTCGGAAAGACAACAAACAAGAACTCTATCTTTTGAAGCAATAACATAATCTCCAAGGGCAATCACACCCTTTCCATCTTTAATTACTCCTCCAATAATAGCCGATCTTGGAAAATCTAAATCTTTTATTTTTTTATTACAAATCATTGATTGATCATTAACAATAAATTCTAAAATCTCAACATCTAAATTATTTAACATAGTCATTTCAACAACATCGCCTCTTCTGATGTACCTAAATATTGTATTTGCAGTAAGTAATTTTTTATTAATTAAATTATCTATTCCAATTGAATGAGAAAGCTTGAAATAATCCATATTTTCAACTAAAGCAACTGTTTTTGAAACGTTTTTTGAATTTGCCATTAAACAAGATATTATATTTGTTTCAGAATTACCAGTTACAGAAATAAAGGCATCCATAATATTTAAATTCTCTTCTTCCAATAATTCTAAATTAGTTCCGTCTCCCTTTATCACAACAGCTTCAGGAAGCTTATCTGCTAAGTCAATTGCTTTAGAATTGTTTTGTTCAATTAATGAAACATTTATTTTTTTTTGGATCAGTTTCTTTGCTGTATTAAATGCGATTTTTCCTCCACCCAGAATCATTACATTATTAACTGGTTTCTTTACTTTTCCGGCAAGCTTGTAGATTTCATTAACACCCTCTTTGAGTGTGATAAAATATGCAATATCTCCCTCGTTAAATATTGTATTTCCCCTGGGTATAATTGAGTTTTGGGCTTCTTTTCTTTGAATAGCAACTGGCATAAAATGTATGTCATTATAGACAGAAGCAGCCTCCATAACTGTTTTACCTACAAATGGAGCTTCCTTCTCAAGTGTTGTTCCAACTAATGTAAGGGCACCATTTTCAAATTTATGGTTATTAAAAAAGGCGGATTGATCTAATAATTCATGTATTTCATTTGCAGCTAAAAATTCTGGTGAAATTAATTCATCAACACCAATATTTTTGAAATTTATAGTATCACTTTGTTTTAAAAACTCAATAGTTGAGATTCTTGCTATCGTTTTTTTACATCCCAACTGTTTTGATAAAGAAGCTACCATAATATTTGTTGTTTCTTGGGCAGTAACAGCAATAAATAAGTCTGAGCTGGAGACGTTAGATTCTTTTAAAACTGATATTGAAACACAATTACCTCTAACTGTTCTAATATCCAAATGATTTTCTGCATAATTCAACGCATCTTTATTGATATCTATGAGAGTAATTTCTAATGATTCTAAAGACAATAATTTTGCTAAGTGAAAACCTACTTCGCCAGCACCAGCAATAACAATTTTCATATAATATTTGGAAATTTTAGTCAAATATACAAATTCAATAAATAGAATCATCAATCATTATTTCAAACATTGAGACTTAATATTTATATATCTTTGAATCGAAATGATTGGAAAAGTAAGGCCATACAATATTTATGAATCGAAAAAAAAACAAATATCAAGGATGTTTGATAACATTTCTTATAATTATGACATTACAAACAAAATTATTTCATTTGGTTCAGATCGTATTTGGCGAAAAAAATTAGTGAAGGTAATTTCATCATCAAAACCAAAAAAAACACTAGATATTGCAACTGGAACAGCAGAAGTTGCTATTGAACTAACCAAAATTGAAAAGAATAAAGTTATAGGAATAGATATTTCAGATAAAATGTTAGAAATAGCTAAAAAAAAAATAATTCGACTCAAACTTGAAAGTAAAGTTAGTTTAGCAAATGAAGATGCAGAAAAAATGAGCTTTACCGATAACTCTTTTGATGCAATAACTATCGCTTTTGGGGTTAGAAATTTTGAAAATTTAAACAAGGCTTTAAGAGAAGTTTTTAGAGTAATGAAAAGTAAAGGAGTTATAGTTATTCTTGAGACATCTGTTCCTAATAATAAATTTTTTAGGAGTTTATACAAAATATTTTCCAAGATCTTATTGCCGATTATTGGATTTGTTACATCAGGTGATCTTGAAGCCTACAAATATTTGTCTAATTCAACATTAAATTTTCCAAATAAAACTTCCTTCAGCAATATTTTATCAAAAAATGGGTTTATAAAGGTAAAATTTCAACAATATTCATTTGGAATAGTTTCAATATATAGTGCTGGTAAACCATAAAAAATATTTCTTTTTAATACTTATCCTTTTAGCTTCAATACTAAGAGGCCAATATGCNTCTGTTAAAGAGCGAGTAACAAACCTTCCNAATTTTGATGAAAAAACAATACATTATGGTTATTACATTGGGTTTAATTCATATGACTTTAAATTTGAGTATGTAGATGAATATTATCGAATGAATAACTATCCTGATATACAAGTAAACTCTATAACTGGATTTAACGTTGGCTTAATTGGAGATTTGAGAATAAATAAGTTTTTCAATCTAAGAATAGAACCAGGATTACTATATTCTCANAGAGACTTAATTTATCCAAATTTGCCATTATTTAATTCTGAAAATGATTTAATTAGAGAGGTTAAATCAACCTATATACATATTCCTTTACTCTTAAAAATAAGTGCAAAAAGAATAAATAATTTTAAACCATATATAACATTTGGTATGTCAGCAGATTACAATCTNTCAAGCAATGCAAAAAATACTGATGATAATTCAAGTAACGTTTTTAGAACAAAATCAAAATCTTTAAATTATGAATTAGGTTTTGGTTTTGACTTTTACTTATATTATTTTAAGTTTTCCCCATCAATAAGAGGTGTATTTTCAATTGATAATGAATTGATATCAGATTACGATATAAAAAGTCCTTGGACTGGAAATATAAAAAANATGTATTCTAGGGGCGTGGTAATAAATTTTACTTTTGAATAGTTAATTTTTGTCTAAAATTTTCTGCTAGAACAATAGAAACTGATGAAGCAACATTTAAACTATTAATTGATTTACTCTCATTTTCTTTAGGAATTGATATTTTTTCATCAGCATTNATTAAAACCTTATTTGAAATTCCTTTTGCTTCATTCCCAAAGACAAAAACCGACTTTTCCTCAAAACTTGTTTGATAAATAGATTTTGAATTTAAATCTGTACAATATATCTTACTATTGTGATTTTTTATAAAACTNGGTAAATCTTGATAATAACAAAAAACTCTTGAAATTGAGCCCATNGTTGCTTGAATGACTTTTGGNTTGAAACAATCAACTGTATTTGTACTGCAAATAATATGATTTATTCCATACCAATCGCAANTTCTTATAATTGTTCCAAGATTTCCTGGGTCAGAAATTTCATCTAAAGCTATAATTACATTAATTCTATCCAAAGATTCATTATTAAGTATAGGTTTAATAAAAACCCCTAGGTAATCACTACCATTTTTAAAATGAGTTAATCTACTCATCTCATTTTTTGAAATCAATAAACTATTAATTCGATTATTTTTTGATGTAGAAAAAATATAAAGAGAATCAAAATTAGCTTCTAGTAAGTCCAAAATAATCTTTTTNCCNTCAGCTACAAATAAGCCTGTTTTTTCTCTATGCTTCTTGTGTTTTAATTGTTTGATTTGTTTAATCTGACTTTTTGTAACCATTCAAAAAATGTACTTTTGGATTTAAATAAAATTTCTTTTGAAATATTTAAGTNCTAAATTACGTAATCTCCTTTTTATTTCTATATTATTTTTCAATTGTAGCTCTGATCGTTTTTTAAAAGATGGGCAAACTATATTATTAGATAATAAATTAATTGTAAATGGTGAGGAAAAAAAAAGAGATTTTGCTAATCAACTGATTTTTCCNAAAAAACAAAAACAACTATTTATATCCAAAATAAAATTCCAACTAAATAATTGGGTTAAAGAGTCACCAGAGGATAACTTTGATAATTGGATTAATAAAAAACCCAATAGAAAAAAACGGTTAAATAAATTATTATCTTCCAAACAAGTTGAACAACTAAAAAAATATTATTTAAAATATAATGCGTGGTTATCAAAAAATGGAGATCCTCCAACTCTGGTAGATAGCACAGAAATTTCTAANAATATTCAGAGGCTCGAACAATACTATAAAAACCTAGGCTATTTTGATGTTAAATTAANTAATTTAAGAAGAAAAATTAAAAATAATTATGAAGAGATCGAGTACTTTATTGATCTTANTGAAAGATATATCATAGATAATATTGTTGAAGAAATTGAAAATAAAGATTTAAAAGAAATATATTTTGATCATTTAAATAATAGTTTTTTAAAACCAGGAAATCCCTTCATNACCAAGNGTCTTGAGGATGAAAGGAATAGACTATTTAAATTATATAGAAATAACGGAGTTTATAATTTTCAAGAAAATAGTCTTCAATTTATTGCAAAAATTGACAGTAGTGGAATAGATAAAAAAATAGCTATTGTTCTNAAGATAAATCCCATNAGAAAAAGAAATAAAGATTCTCTTTATGAGATCCCTTATANAAAATTTAAAATAAATGATATNGATTTATTTATAGAATCAAAAGGAGAAGAAGATCTAGGATACGAGTATCAAAATAATTTCGGTGATTTTAATATTTTTTCAAAAACAAAACTTAAATACAAGAAGAAGGCTATAACTGATCCGATATTTATAAAAAAAAATGATTGGTACAGTGATAAGGATAGGGCATTGACATATCGATATTTTAATTCTTTGAGAAATTTTAAATATCCCAGTATTATCTATGAAAAAAATTCAGACAGCACCCTCACTTCCTCAATATATCTTACACCAAAAGAGAGATTCTCTCTCGGATTAGANATGGANATATCTCATTCAAATATTCAAAATATTGGAATGGGTTTTGGTTTATCAACTGGAATAAGAAATATTTTTAAAGGGACTGAGATTTTAAACTTTGGAATAAAAAATACATTGGGAGCATCAAGAAACTCGGCAGATACTAATGATAGGTTTTTTAATATTTTTGAGCTTGGGGGAGATGTTAAAATTAGATTTCCCAAAATTATATCCCCTTTTTCACTCGAAAAACTAATTGCAAAAGATATGGATCCAAGTACCCAAATAACTTTCGGAACTACATTGCAGGAGAATATAGGTCTTGACAAACAATATTTCGGGACAACATTTGAATATGAATGGAGAACATCTAATAAAAGGAAGTTTATCTTTAAACTAATTGACTTAGAATTTGTAAACAATAAGAATATTGAAAATTATTTTAACGTATACAGAAATTCATATGATAGATTAAATATAATTGCCATTAATAATGATTTATCAGAAAACTATTTTGATGAAAATAATAACTTAAAAATACCTTTAGGTACTAATTTATTTATTAAAAATGTAGAAGATGGTTCTTTGTCAACATTAAGTAATNAGGAACAACTTACATTTAAAAGTATTAGNGAGAGAAGGAACAGATTAACTGTTAATAATTTAATTCTTGGATCATCACTAAGCTTTAATTATAACAATCAAGAAAGTATNTTAGATCAAAATTTTTTTCAGTTTAGATGGAAGTTTGAATGGGTTGGNAATNTATTGAATAAGTTTTTGGATTTAACATCTCAAAAAAANATTAATGGAAATTATGAAATTAATGGAGTTACCCCTTCTCAGTATCTAAAAACTGATATTGACTTCATAAGACATTTACCCCTAGGAAGAGATAGAGTTTTTGCTTTTCGATTTTTTAGTGGAGTTGCTTTACCAGTAGGTAATTCTGAAAATATTCCATTTTCAAGATCTTATTTTGCAGGAGGGGCTAACGATAATAGAGCATGGAAAGCATATAAACTTGGTCCAGGGACGAGTGATAATAATAATGAGTTTAACGAAGCTAATTTGAAAATTTCAATGAATATGGAGTATCGTTTCCCTGTTATTGGTTCACTTAAAGGTGCTCTATTTATTGATTCAGGAAATATATGGAATTTTCAAGACAATGTGACTGACCCTAAGGCAAGTTTCGATAATCTTTCAGACTTAAGTGAGATAGCAATAGGCTCAGGAATTGGGATACGCTATGATTTTGATTTTTTTGTATTTCGATTTGACACAGGTTTCAAGACATTTAATCCATCCCTTGAAAAAAATAAAAGATGGCTTTCAGAATTTTCTTTAAAACAAGCTGTATTTAATATTGGAATCAACTATCCTTTTTAATAATATTGCTTAATATTGCCAAAAAAATTAGATATAAAATGAATTTATCCTTTCCTCCAGGTGTAATAACTGGAAAAAATGTTCAGAAAATTTTTGAATTAGCAAAAGAAAAAAAGTTTGCACTTCCTGCTGTAAATGTCACAGGCTCAAATTCAATTAACGCAGTTCTAGAAACTGCTTCACTTATGAATAGTCCAGTCATGATTCAGTTTTCAAATGGTGGATCTCAATTTAATTCAGGAAAAGGTTTGTCAAATAAAAATCAAACATCTGCTATTCATGGAGCAGTTGCAGGAGCAAAACATATCCATGAATTAGCAAAACATTATGGGGTATATGTTATATTACATACTGACCATTGCGCTAAGAAACTATTGCCATGGATTGACGGGTTACTAGATGCAAGTGAAGAGTATTTTAAAAAAAATGGAATTTCTTTATTTAGTTCTCACATGATTGACCTTTCCGAGGAACCTTTAGTTGAAAATATTGAAATTTGTAAAAAATATCTTAAAAGAATGTCTTTGATGGAAATGACCTTAGAAATTGAATTAGGTGTAACTGGTGGTGAGGAAGATGGTGTTGACAATACAGATGTTGATATCTCTAAACTCTACACTCAACCAGAAGAGGTCTTATTCGCATTTAAGGAATTAAATAAAATAAGTCCCCAGTTTACAATTGCCGCCGCTTTTGGTAATGTTCATGGGGTATACAAGCCAGGTAATGTAAAACTTACTCCTAAAATTTTAAAAAATTCTCAGGAACATATTTCAAAAACACTTGATTTACCATTTAATTCAGTTGATTTTGTTTTCCATGGTGGGTCAGGCTCTTCAAGAGAAGAAATTAAAGAGGCTATTGGTTATGGTGTAGTTAAAATGAATATTGANACTGATTTACAATATGCTTTTACAGAAGGAATAAGAGATTATATGAATGATAAATATGACTATTTAAATTCCCAAATTGGAAATCCAGAAGGGAAAGATATACCAAATAAAAAATATTATGATCCTAGAAAATGGCTAAGATTAGGCGAGGAAACATTTATCAAACGTTTAAAAAAAGCTTTTGAGGATTTAAATAATGTTAATACATTAGATTAAAGATTCTTATTATTAATTAGGTATGAGTTGGTTTAAAAGAAGTAAAAAGGGTATTTTAACAACTACAGAGGAGAAAAAAAATATCCCTGAGGGATTATGGTACAAGACTCCTTCTGGAAAAGTTGTCGAAACTAAAGAATTAGCCGAAAATTTTTATGTAAGTCCAGAAGATGACTACCATGTTCACATTGGTAGCAAAGAATATTTCGAAATTATTTTTGATGATAATAATTTTGAAGAGTTGGATGAAGGGTTAAAACCAAAAGATTTTTTAAAGTTTATTGATAATAAAAATTACAAAGACAGAATAAAAGAAGCTCAAAAAAAAACAAATTTGAAAGACGCTTTAAGAACTGCTGTTGGTAGGTCTAAGGAAAAAGAACTAGTTGTTTGTTGTATGGATTTTGCATTTATTGGAGGTTCTATGGGATCTGTTGTTGGAGAAAAAATAGCTAGAGCAACAGATTTTTGTATTAAAAACTCCTATCCTTTACTAATTATATCTAAATCTGGAGGTGCAAGAATGATGGAATCTGCAACCTCATTAATGCAAATGGCAAAAACCTCAGCAAAACTTGCCCATTTAGCTGAGGCTAAACTTCCCTACATCTCTCTCTGTACTGATCCAACAACAGGTGGAACTACTGCATCTTTTGCTATGTTAGGTGATATAAATATAGCTGAGCCAAATGCTTTAATTGCTTTTGCAGGGCCAAGAGTTGTTAAAGATACAACTGGAAAAGACCTTCCTCCTGGCTTTCAAAAAAGTGAATTTTTAAAAGAAAAGGGGTTTTTAGATTTTATTGTTCACAGAAGTCAATTGAAAAATCAAGTGAATAAATACATNGANTTAATTCTTAATAGACCATTAAGANACTAACANAGGTTTAANTAGNNAAATTTATATATATTTGCAGGAAAATTNANTNNAAAAGATTTTTGTNCAAAACAATATAAGTATGTATNTAACNAAGGANGATAAAGAAGATATTTTTAAAAAGTTTGGAAAAACTAAGACCAATACTGGATCTACAGAAGGACAGATTGCACTATTTTCCTCTAGAATCAACCATCTATCCAACCATTTAAAAACAAATAATAAGGATTTTAATACTGAAAGAGCATTAGTAAGNCTNGTTGGAAAAAGAAGAAANCTNCTTGATTACTTAAAATCAAAAGACATTGAAAAGTATCGTTCAATTATNAAAGAACTTAANATAAGAAAGTAACNTACCNATATATTTTTCATTGGTTGCAAAGCACACAACAAATAACTTAAACCTTGAAAAATGAAACCAAAAGTATACAAAGAAANAATANAACTACCTGATGGNCGTTCTATAACAATCGAAACNGGAAAATTAGCAAAACAAGCTCANGGNTCNGTTGTTGTTCAAATGGGAAATGCNATGCTCTTGTGCACAGTAGTTTCAANTTATGAATCNAGTAANGTTGATTTTTTACCACTNACAGTNGACTACAGAGAAAAGTTTGCNGCAGCNGGAAAATANCCAGGGGGNTTTTTTAANAGAGAAGCTAGACCAAGCGATGGNGAAATTTTAACNATGAGACTTGTNGATAGNGTTTTACGTCCGTTATTTCCAAAAGACTATCATNCAGAAACTCAAGTNATGATTCAATTAATGTCTCATGATGAAAATGTAATGCCNGATTCCNTNGCCGGACTAGCNGCNTCNTCAGCNATTCAGTTAAGTGACTTCCCTTTCGAGTGTCCTATTTCAGAGGTCAGAGTAGCTCGTCTTAATGGNGAGTTCATTATTAATCCTAGTAGATCTCAATTAGCAGAATCAGATATTGATATGATCATTGGTGCATCTGAGGATTCNGTCATGATGGTTGAAGGTGAGATGAATGAAATTTCTGAAGAAGAAATGGCTGATGCAATAAAATTTGCTCACGAAGCAATTAAAATTCAAATTGGTGCCCAAGTCAAATTAGCAAAAGCATTTGGGAAAAAAGAAATACGTGAGTATGAAACTTCTGAAAGTAATGAAGAATTAGAAAAGAAAATACATAACTTAACATACGATAAATGTTATAAAATTGCTAAAAAGGGAACTTCAAAAAATGAAAGAAGTAAAGCATTCTCTGAGGTTAAAGAAGAAGTAAAAGCAGCTTTTACTGAAGAAGAAAATGAAGAATATGGTGATCTAATAAATGAATATTATAAAAAATCAGAAAAACAAGCAATTCGTGAACTTACATTGAGTGAAGGAATTCGATTGGATGGAAGAAAAACAAATGAAATTAGACCAATTTGGTGTGAAGTAGATTACTTACCATCAACACACGGATCATCAATTTTTTCAAGGGGTGAAACTCAAGCGTTAGCCACTGTAACTCTAGGAACATCAAGAGAAGCAAATAAGATTGACATGCCATCATTCGAAGGGGAGGAAAAGTTTTATCTTCATTATAACTTTCCTCCATTTTGTACTGGCGAAGCAAGACCTCTAAGAGGAACATCAAGAAGAGAAATAGGACATGGAAATCTAGCACAAAGAGGACTAAANGGTATGGTCCCAGATGATTGNCCTTACACTGTTCGTTTAGTATCGGAAGTATTGGAATCCAATGGTTCTTCNTCAATGGCGACGGTATGCGCTGGAACAATGGCATTAATGGATGCTGGTGTCCAAATNTNAAGACCAGTTTCAGGCATAGCGATGGGACTAATTTCAGATGGGGAAAGATATGCTGTTTTAAGTGATATTTTGGGTGATGAAGATCATTTAGGTGATATGGATTTTAAAGTTACTGGAACTTCAAAGGGCATTACCGCTTGTCAAATGGATATTAAGATTAAAGGTTTGTCTTATGAGATATTAGTAAAAGCACTAAAACAGGCAAGAGATGGAAGGTTACATATTCTAGATAAATTATCTGAAACCATTGAAAAACCAAATCCTGAAGTAAAATCTCACTCACCAAAAATGATAACCAGGAGAATACCTAATGAATTCATTGGCCCATTTATTGGCCCTGGAGGTAAAGTGATACAAGAACTTCAAAAAGAGACGGGATGTACAATTGTTATCAATGAAGACCCTGAAACGGAGGCAATCATTATGATTGGTGAAATTGGTGGAAGTGCTGAGGAAGAGGCAGCAGCTTATGTTAAAGAGAATGTGAAGAAACCGGTAGCAGGTTTTATCGCTGGAACGACTGCCCCTCCTGGTCGCCGTATGG
>PAHL01000046.1 GCA_002711185.1 Flavobacteriaceae bacterium | reverse complement strand
AAATCCTGATTCCTTAAAATATTCCTTCCATGTATTTTCAGAGATTAGTTCCATAATTGAAACCCCCGTTTTTTCTGGCCAAGAGTGGGAAACCTTATTTTCTTTATAAAAATCCATACCAACTATCAATCTTGACTTATTTTTTAACCAACTGTTGAATATGTGTTTAATGAGCTTTAGAGGATCTTTAAAATAATAGAAAACCTCCATTGAATGAACAAGATCTACTCTATTTTCTGGTATCCAACTAATTAGATCATCACATTTGTAAGAATTAACTGTATCCAAACTTTTAGCTTTTTTTATCATCTCCAATGAACCGTCAATTCCTATTGCACTCCTGCATTCTTTTAATTTAGAAATATAACGAACAACCCAACCATTTCCACAACCAGCATCAATAAATGAAAATTGCTTTAAATCTTTTGTGGCGTAATTTAGCATATGTTCAACAGATGATTTATGACCCTCTTCCATTCCAACATCTTTTCCTGTTTCAGCCCATCTACTGAATACTTCAATAGGTAATTTCTTCATATACTAAATATATATATAATCGAAATATAATAACCTCATATCACATGAAATCACTTAACAAATTGATTAACAAATAGTTTATATTTTATTTGTATTTTTGAGCTCAATTAAAAATAAAAAAAATGAAANATATATATAGNTNATTANTGNTNGCATTTATNGTTTTAACTTCATGCAANACAAATAATTCAACAGTTNCTGAAAATGTGGGTCCATCNGATCAAGACCAGGCGACTTTTCAAAAAAATATTGANGCACATGCAACNTTTGCAAAGGCTTTTAACGANGAAAANATGGAATTGTTAATGTCAACAATGGCTGATTCTTTAAAGTGGAGCCCAGCATTTTATAATGGAAATCAAATTCTTGGAATAGAAGACTTCAAATCTCAACTTCAAGTTTATTTCGATCAATTTGATGAAGTTACATTTCATCCTGGAGAAGGTTTAATNAATGAAGATGCNCCNGCTTATTGGGCTGGNTCACATTATTCTTCTGGAGAAGNNATGGTTACATCAAGTCCTAATGGAATGAGAGTCTATGGTACATGGTCAGCAATTCATACTGAAACAGGAGCAAAAATTTACAATAAGTATTACGGTGTTTTAAATTTTAATTCTGAAAATAAAGTTGCCGAAATATCCGATTGGATGGATATTAGCGGGATGNAAGCTCAGATTGAAAACTATTTAGCTAACAAATAGTAAATCATAAAATCTATCAAAAAAACCAGGCCAAGGGCCTGGTTTTTTATTTGTAACTCCGACAGGAATCGAACCTGTATCTAAAGTTTAGGAAACTTTTGTTCTATCCTTTGAACTACGGAGTTATTACTTTAGAAATAATTCTAACTAATTTAACTATTACANTTGAATCCAATTGATATCACTGATTCATATGTTAANAGAGAAAAAGCAAAAGAATTTTNTTGTAGACTTAGTGGAAGCTTNTAAATATTGGTTGAAAGCTTCAAACTTGTGCNACAGAACTTTGCAAAAGTGGATCACTATNCAATGTGACCAAAAAAATCTTNAATGATTTATGCAACAGCATTTTGAGGNGCCCAATGAGAACAAGACATCTTTGGAGCAGCTTTCTTTGGATTTTCACATGTCGGAGCCTCATATCGAACACAAGTAATACAATTTGGATCATTTTTGATTGATTCCTTCATTCTAAAACTATTACAAGTGTATGTAGGGTTGACATTTACTAGATGTATTTTACACATATTCTCTGAAGAGAGATTTTCGCAATTTGAACAACTATTTCCGATTCTTATTGACATATNTAATTATTTNATAAACCAAATCTATAATTAATAAATTTTAGAATGAATATAAATAGATGGATTATAGTACTTTATATTTAGATCAGTTAAAAACAAGCTCAAATATTTAACAATTTTTTATCTTATTAGGTAATGATTTTTTTTATATTTTTAAAACCTTAAAATTAAAATAGAATACAAATGATAACAAGACAAGATATAGAAAATGCTCAAAAATTATGGGGAGCAGGAGTCGTCAAAATAGGCAGTTTAAAAAACAATAGAATTGAATGTGAAACTTTCTGCAAAGATTTTCTTGATCAACTCTATGCTTTTGAATTAGGAAATGTTTTATTTAAACCTACAAAATGTGCCTTAGAACAATTTAGACCAACAAAAGAAGAGGCTCTATCCTATTTTATTTCAGGGGATGACAGAAAATGTCATGAAGACAAAGGATTTGCAATTCAACCATGGACAAAAGTTAGATTTGAAAATTCAGGAGGCTTAATTTTAGATGATAATCGTGCAATCGCGATGGGAAATTATTTCTTTACTGATACAGATGGAAATGAAGCCAAAGTTGAATATACTTTTGGCTATAAACTTATAGACGGAGAATTAAAAATAGATTTACATCATTCATCATTTCCTTTTCCCAATCCATAACATAAAAAACTACGATACAACATTTAATGAAAAAATTTAAATTAGATTTTTCGAATTTTAGGGGTGATTTTTTTGGCGGATTAACTGCTGGAATTGTNGCTCTTCCTTTAGCACTAGCATTTGGAGTAAGTTCTGGGCTGGGTCCTAGTGCAGGTTTATATGGTGCTATTTTCGTGAGTTTTTTTGCAGCTTTCTTTGGTGGTACAGAAACTCAGATTTCAGGTCCTACAGCCCCAATGACTGCTGTAAGTATGGTTGTTATTGGAGGTTTAATNGCTNTAAATAATGGAGATGTTTCGAAAGCATTACCTGCAATTCTGACTATTTTTTTATTATCTGGACTTATGCAAATTTGTCTAGGAGTTATAGGATTTGGAAAGTACATCAAATATATCCCATATCCTGTTGTATCTGGTTTTATGACAGCAATAGGTGTTATAATCATAGTAACCCAAATAGCTCCAGCCGTAGGGTATTATCCTACTGAAGATGAAAATTTTGTTGAAAGGTTTAAGCCAATAGCAGAAGGAAAAATTTCGGACAATATAATTGATGAAGAAATAAAGGGTAAGGTTCTCGTTTTAGACGAAATCACTCAAACTGTCCAAAAGGCTATAAATATTCCAGAAGAAAATATCTTAAAAGAGTCTAAAGCAATTGCTGGATCTGAGGCTTCTGGAGTACTGGGATCATTGAAATTTATATCAAATACACTCTCAAATATCAATATTCTTGAATTTTTATTAGCACTAGGAACAATAATTATCATTTATGGTTTCAAAAGAATAACAACAGCAATTCCAAGTACACTTGTTGCTTTACTTATAATGTCAGGAATCGCCGTTGGTTTTAAATTAGATTATAGAGCGATTGAAACTATTCCAAGCGGACTACCTTTACCCAATTTATCTATTTTTACAGAGTTCAGCCTTAGTTCAATAATACCATATATTTTTACCGCTCTAACTCTTGCATTATTAGGGGCAATTGATTCACTATTAACTTCTGTTGTTGCTGATAATATGACTAAAACAAAACACAAACCAAATAAAGAGTTGGTAGGTCAAGGAATCGGAAACACAATTGGTGCAATATTTGGTGGTATTCCAGGGGCTGGAGCTACAATACGGACAGTTGTTAATATAAATGCTGGAGGAAAAACAAGAATTTCAGGGATGATAGCTGGATTAGTCCTCTTAATTATTTTATTGGCATTAGGCCCTATAGCATCTCTTATTCCTGCGGCTGTTTTAGCAGGTATTTTAATCACTGTAGGTATAGGAGTTATGGATTATAAAGGCCTCAAAGCAATTCCATATATGCCCAGAGCAGAAGTAACAATAATGTTAATCGTTTTAGTTTTGTCATCTATTTGGAATTTAGTTTATGCAGTTGGAATAGGTTTGGTTATTGCGTCATTAATGTTCATGAAAAAAATTGGTGATTTAACAGCCTCTAGCTCATCTGTTGTTCCCTTGAAGGAGCAAGCTTGGACAGATGAAATCAACATTCCNAANGATGTGCAGGATAAANTTTTTGTAAAACATGTTGACGGACCATTATTTTTTGGTTCAACATCTGATTTTCAACAATTAGCAAAGCAGATTCCAAAAGAGGCGTCTATAATAATTATAAGATTAGATAAAATGCCATACATGGATCAATCTGGACTTTATGCAATGGAGGATATTTTAGTTGATCTAGTTGGATCCAAGAAAAAAGTTTTATTAGTAAATCCAACAGAGCAACCAAAATATATGCTCGAAAGAATTGATATTATTCCCAACCTTATTTCTGAAGATCAAATTTTTGATAGTTTTGATAGTTCTATGGAATGGATAAAAAATTATTTAAAGAAAAAATAATTTTAAACTTAATAAGACTTGGATATCCTTCAGATTATTAAAAATAGGCGTTCAATAATGCCACATCAATTTATTGAGAAAGAAATTGAAGAAAAGCAGCTAGAAAAAATTTTAGACGCTGCAAATTGGGCTCCAACTCATAAAAAAACTGAACCATGGAGATTTAAAGTTTTTAAAAACGAACCCAAAGAAAATCTAGGACTTTTTTTAGCAAATAAATACAAACAAACATCAAAAAATTTTTCAAATTTTAGGTACAATAAGATAGTAAGTAAGTTTAGTCAATCATCTGTAGTCATTGCGATTTGTATGCAAAGAGATATAAATGAATCTATTCCTGAGTGGGAAGAGATAGCTTCAGTATCGATGGCAGTTCAAAACATATGGCTTTATTCAAGCTCAGTTGGAATAGGAGGTTATTGGAGTTCACCAAAATTGATTAATTTTTTGTCAGATCATATAAAGCTAGAAGAAGGAGAAAAATGCTTAGGATTTTTTCATATGGGTTATTATTCTGGAAAAATCGTGGAAAAAGTCCCGGGAAAAATTAAAGACAAGATAACCCAGTTTAAATAAAAAAGCCCTCACACTAAATTAGGGAGGGCTTCATCAATTATACCCAACAGAATTATTCCTCTGTAACTTCTTCAATCGGATCAGCATTAGTTGCTAAAACCATTCCTGTTGCATCAAAGTAATCACCTGACTGAGCTATTTTTCCATCTTTAATGGAGAAATAATGGTATGAGTCAAGAGAAAATGATTTGCCCGAGTCTATACTATTTCCCTTCCAAGTTCCGTAAACTCTTACGCTTCCATCAGCTTTTAATGTTGTTTCATCAACTCCTGGAAGCCAGGCTCTGGCAGTAAAGGTTACATTTTCAAAACCATTCATATAATATTTAGCCTGAGCTATAATTTCATCATAGCCAACTTCTCCAACACCATATTGAGGTGATTGAAAAACGATATCCTTATCGACCATTGATTCAAATAGATCATAATTACTTGGAGATTCATAGGTGCGAATCCATTTTTCAGCGATTTCTTTATTAGTATTAAATAAAGATAAATCAGCTTCAGTTTGACATGAAATTGTAAATAAAGCTGTAAGTAGTATTAAAATTTTTTTCATTTTATTGATTTTTAAATAATTAAGACTAGCGAATGTATAAATTAAAAATTAGTTTATAAAAAACTATTACTTTAAATAAATGTTTAAATTTGAGTAAATTCATATAATTTGAAGAAAAAGCTTTCTCCCTCTGTTCTTCTTGTCTTAATAGTTTATGCTTTCATGATGGTTTGTCTTTTAATCAAAGAGATTGCAGGATTATAAAAAACCCCCTANGATAATTATCANAGGGATTAAATTAGAGACNAAAAATAGTCTGGCTTATTTTAANANCTGACCGTTGTAGTATAATATAGTATTTATAATTTTCCCTTNCTCATCAACAGTATCTGATCTGTGTAGATACAGATCTACAATTTTTGAATTTCTTTTATCCTGAAACTTCATTATCCACCACGAGAGCACTGTCATGCCATCACCATTATATTCTAGAAGNTCTGGATATCCAGACTCATCGATTGAAAGTAAATTA
The DNA here is from genome assembly GCA_002711185.1 of Flavobacteriaceae bacterium. GTDB lineage: Bacteria > Bacteroidota > Bacteroidia > Flavobacteriales > Flavobacteriaceae > Marivariicella. Next base: position 9,749 of record PAHL01000046.1, on the reverse strand, counting down.
AAATTTGNAAATACTCCTTTTTCCCACTCTCTTCTCTCTTCAATTGTCTGAAATTCACCAATTGCCATATTAATATCATAAATTCTTGCATCTGGTCCAAGCTCTTCATAGGCAGCATCAATTTCTCCTATTCCAAAATTATTCATCAACCTTCTAACCGTCCCTATATAAGGGTGATCTATCCATATAGTTCCGTTGGTTCTTTTTTTGAAAGAGTTGTTATATTTTTCCAAATGNGCAGAATTAAATGACTCTAATATCCAAGATATTTTACCTTCTTTATTAAAAAGAAAACTTCTATCTATTGGTGTTTCAATTTTAAAACCATTGTCTTTATCGATTCCCTTTAAAACCTCATAAGTATAAACCCATATATTANTCCCTTTAAATTCTAAAACATCAGGATAGGCTTTTCCCTTGGGTTCAATTGAATAGTTTTTTAATTTATTACTCCAATAACTGGATCTACTCAGAAGACCATTTAAACCAACACCTTTTTGTCTTTTATTAGTACTCATTGAGTTCCAAAGCTTTACATCTTCTGCAACAAGAGATTTAATTTTTTCTTTATCTCCATTAATAAAGGCAGAGTTAAATTCTTTAACAGTTTCTAGATAAGGATGTTCATTGTATATAACACCATTTTTCTTCTTTTGAGCTTCTGCTTTTATAAAGAAAATCAAAGCAAATCCCAGATAAAATATTTTTTTCATAATAATTAAATTAAATTGTNAGNCNCTAAATGTATGTTTTTTATTTTTAGAAATAACTACTTTAAAATATAATTTAATGAGATATGTAAAAACAACAACTCTATATCTAATGTCATTTTTTTACATTAATGTTGGCATAGATCATTTTATTAATCCTCAATATTTTATGTCAATTATGCCCCCAATTATTCCATGGCATATAGAGCTTGTGTATTTAAGTGGAGCTTTTGAAATACTTNTTGGNATTGGACTATTGACNAGGTTCAAAAAATATGCTGCATGGGGATTAATTTTACTTTTATTTGCTGTATTTCCCGCTAATATATATTTAATTCAAAGTGAAAGTGCTCAATTAGCCTTGGGAATTACAAAAAAAATAGCAATAATTAGAGCTCCTTTTCAAGTACTCTTTTTAGGGCTGGCTTACTGGCACTCTAAACCATAGAATTTGAGTATGTTNTGTAGCTTGGGTTAATTGGAGAAATTATTTCAAAAAGGATTACATCTGATAAAATTTTGATTTCCAATTCATCAGTGTTATGAACCTTAAAAAAAGTACCCTTATNTAATTTTTGACTATTAATTTCTAGCTTTCCAGTGATTATAAACAACGAATGAACCTTTTCCTTTATTATACCGAGGGAAGTTTTTTTAAGATTATACTTAAAGTGATGTTCTTTAATTGTTATTTCCTCAGATTCCATTTTAAAAGTGCTATCTCCATCTTTAATTATTTTAACACTTTTATTGTTACTATTTTTTATTTGAAAGCTTTCAGCCTTATAATCATTATAGCTTGCAATATTTTTAAGAGCTTTAGAAAGATCTGGATCAAACCATATTTGAAATATTTCTGAATTTTCCATAATCTCTTCAGAATGAGAAATACCATTTCCTGAGCGGATTATTTGCACGTCGCCTTTCTTGAGGTTAATCCATTTATTTTGTTTGGTATCAAAATGGTTTATACTACCTTTTAAAACAAAACTACATATTTCAAAACCTTGATGTGGATGTAAGCCAATAGTACTTTTTTTTGATTTCGTCCAAGCATGAGCCCAGTAAAAAATATTTGAATAAGGCTTTAATTTTCCACCATCACCTGGAAACCCAATGGGTTTGTTTTCTAAAATCTCACCATCGTTAAAATTACCCTTTGCTTGATCGTGAACCTGAAAAATATCTAATATCATTATTTTATATTTTTTTTAAAAATTTTGAGTAATTCATCAAACTCCTCTCTGAGTTTAGAATCAGTTATTCCAGTTCTTGTATTAAAGTTTTCGTAAAAGTTTGGGAGAGAAAATCTTGGAATAATATTTGGGTTGCCTCTTGAAATACGATTATAGGCAATTTGTAAAACCGAAAGACCTCCTCTAGAACCATCGGATGTTGACAACAAAAACATTGGTTTATTATACCAAACTATTTTNTCGATCCTAGAAATCCAATCGAAAATATTTTTAAATGCAGCAGTATAGGCACCATTATGTTCAGCAAAGGAAATAATTATTCCATCTGATTTTTTCAAATTCAATTTGAATTCATAAGCTAGCTTGGGTATTCCATGTTTTTTTTCACTATCGATACTGAAGATTGGCATTTCAAAATCATTGAGATCCATAAGATTTATNACTACATTATCAATTTGTTTTGCGGCAAAATATGAAAACTCTTTATTTATNGAGTTTTTGGATGAACTTGCCCCNAAGGCAACAATTTTTTTTTTCACANTTTAAAGATTTTGTTGGTAGTAAAAATAACATTGATTAAGTTAGAAAAATAAGATAAAGAATCATCTTTTTTCATCACTGAGATTCATTTTTTTATTTAATTCNTAAACTTCTTTTGNCTTATAATTTTTTTNNTTCAGNAACTCTAACTGTTTATCNANAAGAGTNCTTTTTATTTTNAANNNGTTTATCCAATTTGGANTATTNTCTTTTANATATTTTTCNGGNAAANTNTTNAAGCANTCTTCCATTGNTTTTAGNACTGCATTTAGTTGNTTNGGTATCCANGAAATAATTGGAGTACCACCNGTTGCTTTTGGATATGCAGTGTTTTGCATGATATATTTTTGAACAAATTGCCAATGCCCATTTCTAAATAAATATATTTCTTCAAGAAGCTCGAGTAAAAGCTCTAATCCTTTGAAGTTTTTATTCATTTTAATTTGATCTAACAAAGAGTTGTTCAATGAAGAAAAATGTTTTCGAACATCTTCTAAAAAATCCTGAATACATTTTGGGCGATAACTTCTAAGGTCTTTTAAATAATGTGTTAATTCGTTTTTTGGATAGTGGTTTATTATTCCAGAAAAAATATCCATTAATGGTATTATATTATCTTGAGCTCCAGTTTGCCCCCTATACTGTTTTGGTTCTTCTGAAACACCTTCATATATAAGACCATTACCAAAAATTTCGTTATTACCCTTGATTCCCATTATAAAAACTCTAAAATCATTATAATGCTTCCACCTTGATGCTTGCCACATTAATTGCCTTCTTTTATTTATTTTCCTCATACTTTCAACCGATAGAGCTATATACTTATTGAGATCAACATTTTTTGAATTCATCAACTTTGTAACTGATTTAACTAATGGGGGTGAATATTGATTAATATCAACATGCAGCATTATGAAACCTCTTTCATCATCCATTCCTGAAAATTTAGCTGCCATTCCTAAATTTTCCCAATTAAACCCACCATTTAAATCAAATTTTGAATAGTTTCCAAGTGAATATGCATAGTGATAATCTAACCATGGATATACATCAAGTTTTTTGGATATAGAACAAAAAGGTTGTGCTAATTGTTTTGGAAGAGTTGTATTTGCTTTTCCGTATTTTCCCGTTTTCAAAAAAGTAAAATGAGCAGGAGCTAATGTGAAGGCAGAGCTTAAAAAAGCATAACTTCGAAATAGCGCTTGACATATAAACGGGTCTGATTCCTTTTTTACATTCTCTATGTAATTAGGAAGTTTTTTAATATTTTTTTCAATCCCTCCCTCTTTTGAAAGTAAACCAGGAGTTTTATTATCTTTTAATATTGGAAGTTCATCAATTAAATTTTGAAGAATAGAATAACGATCTGGCAATTTTTTTAAAGGCTCTCTTATTGGAAGAAAACCATTTTTAGAATTAATTTCAAAAAAACCATCAGTATATTTTTTCATTTATTTAATTTAATTTTAAAAGGTAAAAGAAAAAATTTAATTTATTCAAATATAACTTTCGAATAAATTTTTGTTACATTTTTATGATTGAATTAATTCCAGAAGCAAATAAAATTCTAAATCCAAATCTTCTTGATGGAGAGTTGCATTATTATTCGAATTTTTTATCAAAAAAAATTTCTGATAATTTATTTAATAAACTAAAAAAGACAATTCCTTGGAAACAGGATTTAATTAAAGTTTTTGGGAAAACATACGATCAACCCCGATTAACCTCTTTACATAGTACTCTAAAAAAAAAATATAGCTATTCAAGTATAACAATGAATCCTTTGGCGATGACAAATGATTTAATTTATTTAATGACTGAAATAAAAAAAATAAATAATACCAGTTTCAATACGGTTCTACTTAACCTTTACAGGAATGGAAGCGACAGTAATGGGTGGCACGCGGATAACGAGAAAGAGTTGGGAAAAAATCCAGTAATTGCATCTTTGAGTTTAGGAGAATCTCGGTATTTTCATTTAAAACATAGATCAAAAAAATCCCAACGCTTTAAGATAAAATTGGATCATGGAAGTTTATTGATTATGTCAGGTGTTATGCAACACAAATGGCTTCATATGATTCCAAAAACAAAGAAAATTTTGGATGAACGAATCAATTTGACATACAGGAAACTAGTCTAAAATGATCTAATTAATTTGGGTAAATAATATTTTTTATGTCTGTCCAATTGACCAGCTTTATATCGTTATCTTTCAGCAATGATCTAAATTTCGAACTTGAAATTATTTCATAGTCTAAATTTCTCCATTCAGATCCAAAAGCGACTCGATTTGAAGTAATGTCTTTAAGTTCTTTGTTGTCAGTTCCTAAATGAACTATAATTTCATTTAGTCCTGGTTTTAATTCTTTAATTATTGAATGGTAATAATTTTCCCAATTTTTAAATTCAATACTTTTATCTGCCATATACAATTTTTCTACAATAACTAGATTTTTTGGCTTTGAAAAGTTTTTATCAAAATGAGGAGATAATTCTTTGGGTACAAATGCAGGAAGATTGTTTTTTTCAGCGATCTCCAAATAAACTTTGAAAATTTCAGGTGAAAAAAATAGGGCCCCTTCATGACTATCAATATGGGATGGAATGATTCCAAGTGATTTGGCATAATCTATTTGACTTTGGAGTTCTATTCTTACCTCCTCTGGCTTTGCATTTTTAATAAAGTTTTTTTTCTTTTCATGAAAATTTCCATATTCATCTATCATTGAGGGTATGGAATCTTTAGGACTAATTCCATCCCATTTATAATTTTCCCATTCTGCAGTTACCGTAAGATGAAGTCCAATATCCAGAGTAGGATTTTTTATAAAATGTTCTGCAACTTCCTTTACCTCTGGTGTTGGCATCATAATGCTTGCAGAGTTAACATAATTACTATCCAGGGCTTTTAAAGAAAGTTCATTTACAGATCGAGATAATCCCAGATCATCTGCATGTATTATTAGAAGTTTATCATTTTCACTAAATCCAAGTAATTGATTTAGATTCTCATATTGCGATATTTCATTTTTATTTAATATAAAATTATAAGCAAGTTTGAAATCATAAATCGGAACATCGATTGAATTAAGGTAAATTCTTACACCTGAAATTAAGATCAAAACTATAAATGAAAAGAAAACAAATATTTTTAAAATAACTTTTTTCATATTCTTAAAGATTAGACTTCTTATATTAATGTGGATAAAATTTCAAATTATAATTAAATTTAATTTTTTATAAATTAGACAATTATTCAATTTAACTTAAAAAGATAAATAAAAATAAATTATATGCATAGCAGAAGAGATTGGTTGAGATCTTCAATAGGTTTAGGGGGACTTTTATTGGCTCCAGAATTTGTCCTTTCCAGTGAAGAAATAAAAAAATTTAATCCTAGATCCTTATCTAAAATAATTAAACTTAGCTCTAATGAAAATCCATATGGTCCCTCTGAAGCTGTTCAAAAAGCTGTAATTAAAGCTTTTGAAAACGGATGTCGATACCCATACAGTTATTCAGATGCTTTAGCAATCAAACTAGCAAAGAAGCATGGGGTTGAGCCAGATAACATAATTATTACTGGTGGTTCAACTGAAGGTTTGAAAATCACTGGCTTAACTTTTACTCAAGGAGGAGGAGAAATTATTGCTGGCAAACCAACCTTTTTAGCTATGATGGATTTTGCAGAGCAATGGGGAGCTAATATCAATTGGGTTCCAGTTGGAGAAGATAAAGGTTATGATCTAAATGCAATTAATGATCAAATCAATAACAATACAAAGTTGATTTTTTTGTGTAATCCAAATAATCCTACCGGGACAGTAATTCCTAAAAGTTCATTAAGAGATTTTTGTACTTCAGCTAGTAAAAAAGCGATTGTATTTAGTGATGAAGCATATTATGATTTCATTCAGACGCCAGATTATCCATCAATGGATACACTTGTAAGGGAAGGAAAAAATGTAATTGTTTCAAAAACATTTTCAAAAATATATGGTTTAGCTGGATTTAGAATAGGGTATCTGATAGCACCATCTCATTTGTCAAAAAAAATAAGAGAAAATGTTGTAGCTATGAGTAATGTCCTTGCTATTGCTGCTGCTGACAAAGCACTTGAAGACAAGGAATTTTATGATTTTTCTTTAAGTAAAATTAAAGAAGGTAGAGAAATGATAACAGCTACCCTTGACAAACTAGGGCTAAACTATGTCCCATCAAACACAAATTTTGTTTTTTTCCATTCTAAAAAGCATATAGATGATCTAGGTAAAAAAATGTTAAAGGAGGGTGTTAAAATAGGTAGACCATTTCCTCCATTTTATGATTGGTGTAGAATTAGTGTTGGCACATTGGAAGAGGTGAAAGCGTTTACCAATGCACTTGAGAGAGTCTATGATTTAGGTTAATTAATATAAACTAAATAAATATGAATGATAACCTATACAGGATTGTATCATCAATACTATTTATTGCGATTTCATATGGAATAGTTTTTTTAATAGGCAATAGTTTTGAACAGGTTAATTTCTCAGAATCATTTATATATAAAAGTTGGGGGATTATTTTTTTAATTCAGTTAGTAGGATTTATTCCTTCTTTTTTATTCAAGACAGACCACTATTTTGATATTACAGGAGGTATTACTTTTTTAGTAATTTTATTTTTAGCTACCCAAAAAATTATTAATGATGAACCGTTAACTTTAAAGCTAACCCCATTTTTTTTATCCTCCATTTGGGCCATAAGATTAAGCTCATTTTTATTTTTAAGAGTTAAAAAAGCAGGTAAGGACATAAGGTTTGATAATTTAAAAACAAACTTTTTCAAATTCATGTTATCCTGGGTTGTTCAGGGTTTTTGGGTATTTATGTGTCTACTTCCATTACTTGTAATTTCCGATACTAAAAAATCAAATAATTATATTTTTTTATTGATAGGTATCATGATTTGGTCGTTTGGTTTTATTTTTGAAATTATTTCTGATAACCAAAAATCTAGATTTAATTCTAATAAAAATAATAAAGGAAATTTTATAAAAACAGGTTTATGGTCTTTATCTAGACATCCAAATTATTTTGGAGAATTTATACTTTGGATAGGAATTACAATAATAGCACTTCCATATTTTTCTGGAATTCATTATATCACTTGCTTAAGTCCTGCATTTATTTATTTGATGTTAAACAAAATCAGTGGAGTAAATTTATTAGAGGAAATTGGAGATCAGAGATGGGGAGATGAAAAAAGTTATTTAGATTACAAGAAACAAACTCCTGTTTTTTTCCCAAAACTTTCTAATTTATGGACCAAGAAGAAATGATAAATAAAAGACAAATTTTAAAAAAAAGGCCTACTGGAATACCTGATGAGAATACATGGGAGTTAGTCGAATCAAAAGTAAGAGACTTAATGGAGGGTGAAATGCTTTTACATCAAGAATTTATCTCTTTAGACCCTGCAATGAGAGGTTGGATAAATCAAACCCGTTCTTATATAGCCCCTGTTGAAGTTGGACAAGTAATGAGGGCTGGTTCGGTAGGGAAAATCATTAAAACTAAAGGTAAAACAATATTCAAGGAAGGAGATTATGTTTCCGGTTGGGGAGGAGTTCAAAATTATTGTATTACCAAAGGAGAAAACTTTTACCTAGTTGATCCTCAAAAAGCAAATTTACCAGCATATTTAGGAGTACTTGGAATGCCTGGCATGACTGCTTATTTTGGAATTACTGAAGTTGGAAAAATTAAAAATGGAGACACTGTTTTAGTCTCAGGAGCAGCTGGTGCTGTCGGGAGTATAGTGGGTCAAATTGCTAAAATAAAAGGTTGTCGGGTTATCGGAATTGCTGGAGGCAAATCGAAATGTAATTATCTAACTAAAACACTTGGTTTTGATGGTTCAATTGATTACAAAAGTGAAAATGTAACTAAAGCTATAAAGAATTATTGTCCAAAAGGAATTGATGTTTTTTTTGATAATGTTGGAGGAGATATTTTAGATTCAGCGTTAATATTTCTAAGAAAAAATGCAAGGGTAGTTATATGTGGTGCAATATCTCAATACAATTCATCTGAAAAAATAAGTGGTCCCAAAAATTATTTATCTCTTTTGGTTAATAGAGCCAAAATGCAAGGAATGGTCGTCTTTGACTTTGCGCCAATGTATGGAAAGGCAATGAGTGACATTGCAAAATGGATTGAGCAAGGAAAATTAAATCACAGAGAGGATATATTTGATGGGATTGAAAACTTTAGAGAGACTTTTTTAAGGTTATTTTCAGGTGATAAAAAGGGAAAATTAATTTTAAAAATATAGTGAATCTATAGTTTTATTTGGCCAGTAGCATAAAGAATTCCTTTTCTCAGGAGCTCCTTGAATCTTTTGTCTTCAAATGTTTTCTCAAGATGTCCAAGACCAGTATAAAAAGAACGACCACCATCAAATTCATGATACCATGTAATTGGATGATTTTTGCCATTTACCCCACCTTCATAAGATCTTTCATCTAAGTTAAGTATAGGAGTTATATTTGGATTTATAAATTGATAATTATACCACTCATCTTCTATCTCCCAGTTATCCTCTAAATGATTTGTAAAAATTGAATTTTTATTTAATGTTTTAATGGTTGCTTTTGGTTGACCTTCTGGATGAGAAACAAAATAAGCACCAACCAGTTTACCGTACCATGGCCAATCATATTCAGTATCAGCTGCAGCATGAATACCTACAAAGCCATTCCCCATTTGAATAAACTTTATCAGATTTTTTTGCTGTTCTTGGTTTAATATATCTAAAGTGGTTGATAAAAAAATAATTGCATCATAGCTAAACAACTCATCGGATAAGAAAATCCTGGGATCATCTGAACTTTTTATAATAAAATTATTTTCTAAACCAAGTTCCGTGATAACACCTACTCCTTTTGGAATAGACTCGTGAATATAACCACATGTCCTAGTAAATACAAAAATTTTACTTTGTTTAGTTTGCGACAAACAGTTGAGACTAAATAATACAAATACTATAAGCATTAATTTAGTTTTATAAATATGTCTCATAATTACGGATTAAATTTTTCGATTAACTTTTATATGCTCGTTTTGACATTAATATAATTTAAAATTATTAGTTTTTATTTACATTTTTTTTATATTAGTTGTTCGTGGTCTGTCAAATAAGTATTTAAAAAAAAAATTATGAAAAAATTAATTTACGTTTTTGCCTTGATTTCCAGTTTTCTGTGGTCTAACGAGGCTATTAATGAAACAACACCAATAGTCGATTTAAATCTCGA
>PAHL01000045.1 GCA_002711185.1 Flavobacteriaceae bacterium | reverse complement strand
TCCAAGCCATAGACTAGAGATCTATAACAGGTTGGGAATAAAGTTATACGAGACTACGAATTATAAGAATGATTGGAATGGAACATACAATGGTGTGAAAGTTCCAGACGGCACTTATTTTTATCAGTTGTATCTTACAGAAGCTGTTATACAAAAAGGGTTTATCTTTGTAAAGCGATAATTTTATGATGAATATTAAACAAAAATTATTTCTTCTACTTTTTGTAGTACCCACTGTAAATTTTGTCTGGTCTCAGCAAGAAGCGGCGTTCTCACTTTATATGTTTAATCATCAATCAATAAACCCAGCCTATGTTGGAGCTCAAGACCATACTCAAATCACAGTACTTAATAGAGCGCAATGGAATGGAATAATTGGTTCGCCAGAAACCCAGGCTATAAGTGTAGGTCATCAATTTAAAAATAAAAATTTGGGCTTAGGCTTTTCAAGTATTGTTGATAAAATTGGTCCAGTTCAAAATACAAATGCTTCATTAGATCTAGCTTACCATCTTTCATTAAATGATAAAAACCTAAGATTAGGACTAGGGTTAAAATTAAGTGGTAGGTCCTACCAACTTGATAACTCAATGTTAACTCCTTTTGATTCTTCAGACCGAGTTTTTACAGAACCAATCAATAGTAAATTTCTCCCAAATATTGGAATGGGAGCGTATCTGCATAATGAAAAATTTTACGTAGGAATTTCCCTACCTTATTTATTGGAAGATATTGAAGTTAATCTTAAAAGAAATTATTATTTATTTTTTGGAGGATTATTAAACTCAACCAAAAAAATCCAATTTAAACCGAGTTTTCTTTTTCAAAAAACCGAAATACTACCTTTAACATATGACATGAGTATTTTGATTGTTGCTAATGATAAGTTTTGGATTGGACCACAATTGAGAACAACCAGCAGCGGAGGTGTTCCTGGACAAAAATCTGCAGGATTTTACGGAGCAATAGCTGGATTTCATATTAATGACAATTTATCACTTGGGTATGCTTATCAAGGTGCAACCATGAACAAAAACTTAGGTATTACAAATAATTCTCATGAATTATTTTTACGCTTTAATTTAGTACCAAAAGTTTCAGGAATATTAAGATCACCCAGACTATTTTAACATGAGAAAACTTTTAACATTAATTTTTTGTCTTCATGTTTGCCTGATTACAGGTCAAACATCACCTCTTGATTGGGCTGACTATTACTATGTGAATGGTAATTATTCAAAGGCAATTAAATTATATTCCCAATCTATAGATAGTTTAAGTATTGATCAGGAAAGAAATTTAGCTTATTCATATATGAGTATAAATCTCGATTCAGAGGCACAATCAATTTTCAGAAATATTACTGATGATAATCAGTCAGGGATTGTCGATTATTTAACTTTTGCTCAATTACTTCCTTCAGACTCAAAACTTGCCAAAGAGTATCGTGACAAGGCGAAAAGACTTTACCTTCATCAAACTGATCCTTTAGAAAATGATAGTACGATTTATAAAGCAAGATTTTATAACTCCAATTCATTAAAACTAAATCCTTTTCCGAACAATACAAAAGAAGATGAATTTAGTGCTATTATGGTGCCAAAAGACTTTGATGCTGTCGATCATTTTGGAGATAAAAACCAAATAAAGTTTTATTATGTTAACTCAAATAAATTCGATGGTGAAACTAAAAAGTTAAAGAGAATAAAATCTAACTCAACAATATATAATATTTCAGAGGCTAAAATGGATACTGTATTAAATAAAATTATTGGTGATACTCTTTTACCAAAGGGAATTAATACGCATCTCCAAGAAGGACCAGTTAGTTTCATAGAACAGATGAATAAACTTTTAATCACTAGAAATATTACCAGTATTGATTCAGATAAAAAATATCAGTTAAATATATATCAAGTCAATTATAACCTACAAAAATCAAATACGAATTTGAAAGCAGAACCAATTTTTAAGTTAAATAGTAATTATTCAAATATGCACCCAACCTTTGATTCTAAAAGTGGCTGGTTGTATTTTTCAAGTGATAGGCCAGGAGGCTATGGAGGCATGGACCTTTATAGAGTCAGGTTCAGTGAAGCTGGGGTTGTTGGAGAGCCAGAAAATATGGGTAACGATATAAACACGGCATCTGACGAGGTTTTTCCATATAGCTACAATGAGGATGTTTTATTTTTCTCTTCTAACAGAAAGCTAGGTCTAGGAAAATTAGATCCGATAATAGCCACAAGGGTCATTGATAACAGATGGTCAATAGAAGCTCTTGGAGCTCCATTTAGTTCTGAATATGATGATTTTGGCTTTTATCTTGATATCAAAACTAAATTAGGATTTATAAGTTCTAACAGGGATGGAGGAAAAGGTAAAGATGATAATTATCATTTTGTTTCAAAACCAAAAGTTAAAGGCTTGGATGATAAATATTTTTTTGGGTCAGATACTTTAGTCAAATCATTTAACGGAGTTTTAAAAAATGATGAACTTCTGATGCTTGCTGAAGATCCTTTAAACAGCCTAGTAAATAGAAGTGTTGTTATGTATCAAACCACAGATTCTGGAACTTTAAATTTAGAAAAAAATGGAAGTTTTTGGTATATTCCAAACAGCCCGAGGGTTATGAAAGATTCTTTTAGCTATTATTTGGAAACAAGTTATTCTAGAAGTAAAACTATAAATGTTTATTTAAATCGAGAAGAAATAGGTCTTGATCTTGATAATATTTTTAGACCTATTTATTTTGAATTTGATTCTGCAGATATTTGGATTAAATACAAAGATAGAATTGATGAAATAATAAAAGCACTCGAACTATATCCAAATATGGCTGTAAAAGTCAAGGCATATACTGACAATAGGGGAACCGATGAATATAATTTAGAATTATCTCAAAGAAGAGCTTCTTCAATAGTAGAATATATCAAGTCAATGGTCAAGAATGATGAAAGATTATCAAGTCAAGGTTATGGAGAATCAACAATAATTAATAAAAAACCTATTGAACACATTGTGAAAAGTTGGGACACTAAAGAAAAATTTGCAAGAGATTACGGAATTTCCGTTTCAGAATTAGAAAATTTAAATCCAAAAATTAAATATAAATTAACTGTTGGTGAAACCATCAAGATTCCAGTAAAATTTACTGAGGAAGATCACCAAATGGAGAGAAGAGTCGAATTTGAAATCATTAATTTTAATTAATTCAAACTTTTTATCAGTAAGAAAACAATTAATTTAACTCAGAAGTGACTGAACTTTCATTGCTAAGCCCATATCTCCTGAAATCTTTACTTTACCACTCATCACAGCCATCATAGGATTAATTTCTCCATCTCTCATTTGTTCTAAAACATCACTAGATACTGATATGGTGCAGTCGGATTCTTTATCATCTAAAGATATAGTGTTTTTTTCTCCTGAACCATCAATATAGATTGAGTTACCATCTACAACAAATTTCAGAGTCCCATTTATTGTATCAACCTTTTCAACTCTATCTTTTAATTGTTCAAATACTAAATTTTTATCCATCTTAATTTTAAATTTGATTTTTTCAAATGTAAATATTAATTAGCTTAGCACAACCAAATTTTTTCAATTTATGAGTTATCGAATAAAAAAAGTTGTTGTTTTAGGTTCTGGAGTAATGGGTTCAGGAATTGCCTGCCATTTAGCTAACGTAGGAATGGATGTTTTAATGCTTGATATAATTCCTTCTGAACATTCTAATTCAAAAGAGAAAAAAATTCGTAATGGTGTTGCTGATTCTGCATTATTGAAAGCAATAAAATCAAAACCCTCTCCAGTTTATGAAAAAAAGAATGCCGAAAAAATTACTACTGGAAATTTCACTGATAATTTTAAAGATATTTCGGATGCAGATTGGATTATTGAGGTAGTTGTTGAGAATCTAAAAATAAAAAAACAAATTTTTGAAAAAGTTGAAGCAAATAGAAAACCAGGAAGTTTAGTTACATCAAACACCTCTAGTATTCCAATTAGCTTACTAGCTGAGGGAAGATCAGATGAGTTTAAAAAACATTTTTGTGGCACCCATTTTTTTAATCCACCAAGATATTTAAGACTTTTAGAGGTTATTCCAACTAAGGAAACTGATTCTAAAGTAACAGAATTTTTTATGAGTTTCGGGGATATAACTCTTGGGAAACAAACAGTCCTTTGTAGAGACACCCCTGCTTTTATAGCAAATAGAATTGGGGTAATGTCTGGCACAGCCCTTGTTAATCTTACAATTGAATATAAAATGTCAATTGAAGAAGTGGATGCTATAACTGGACCTCTTATTGGCAGGCCAAATACTGCAACTTTTAAATTGCAGGATTTAGTTGGTCTAGACACATCTGAAAAGGTTAGTTCTTTTGTTACTCAAACTGTTGAAAATGATGACTTTTTTGAGGAATTTAAAAGCAAGGAAGTCCCTGCATTTATGAGTTTTTTATTAAACAATAAGTTTTATGGAAATAAATCTGGAAAAGGTTTTTATCAAAAAACAAAGGAAAAAGACTCTAATGGTAGAACCATAGTTAATGTATTAAACTTAGAAACTTTAGAGTATGAAAAAACTATNAGACCTAAATTAAAAATTGTAAANGAGGCAAAACCAATTCAAAATATTGGTAAAAGATTATCTTTTTTAGTTTCTGGAAATGAACGAGAAAATTTATTCTTAAAAGATTATTTCGCATCAATTTTCCAATACTCAGCTCAAAGAGCTCCAGAAATATGCTCTTCCTTTTACCAAATAGATGATGCAATGAGAACGGGTTATTTTTGGGATAGTGGACCATTTGAGTTATGGGATTTAATGGGATTTGATAAAGGACTCGGACTAATTGAGAAATCAGGTTATACTATTCCTAATTGGATAAAAAAGATGAAAGATGAAAATATAACTTCTTTCTACAAGTTTGAATCAGGAAAAAAGAAATATTTTGATTTGGAGTCAAAATCATATAAACCTGTTCCTAGTGCTGACAACTATATAATTCTAGATTCATTTAGGGAGAATAAACCACTTATAAAAAATAGTGAGTGTACTGTTCATGATATTGGAGATGGTGTCATGTGTATTGAGTTCACAAGTAAAAGTAATTCCATCGGTGAAGGAATTGGACGAGGAATTGATCAAGCTATTAAAATGGCTGAACAAGAAGGCTGGAAAGGAGTTGTGATTGGAAATAACGCAAAGCAGTTTTCAGTTGGGGCAAATTTAATGAATGTTGGTATGCTAGCAATGCAAAAACAATTTGATACTTTAGATACAATAATAGAAGGTTTTCAAAGTTTAAATATGAGAATTAGAACCTCTAAGATACCAGTTGTTGTGGCAACTCAGGGTTATGTTTTTGGAGGTGGATGTGAAATAGCAATGCATTGTGATGCAGGTATTTATGCTGCTGAATCATATATTGGATTACCTGAGGTAGGGGTCGGACTTCTTCCAGCAGGAGGTGGGGTTAAAGAATTAGCTTTAAGAGCATCTAATAAGTTTTTTGAGGGAGATGTAAAAATACCAACTTTGCTAAATCATTTTAAAACAATAGCGACCGCAACTATATCAACTTCTGCTTGCGAAGCATATAATTTAGGATTTTTGGAAGAAGGAAGAGATCATGTATGTTGTAATGTCCAAAGAAATATTGGTGAGGCCAAGAAAAAAGTTCTCCAAATGTCATTTAATTATGTTCCACCTTCAGTCAGAAATGATATTGAGGTATTAGGGAGAACAGGATTAAGTGTTTTGTATTCAGCAATTAATGAATTTCACCTTGGAGGTTATATGTCTGATTATGATGTAGTAATTGCTCGTCAAATTGCTTCGATTATTACTGGAGGAGATTTAACCAGTCCACAAAAAGTTACTGAGAAATACCTTCTTGATCTTGAGAGAGAAGGAATGTTGACCTTACTTGGAAATCAAAAAACACTAGATAGGATTCAATATTTATTAATGAATAATAAACCCCTAAGAAATTAAACAATAAAAAATGGAAGCATATATTATAAAAGGATTTAGGTCTGCAGTTGGCAAAGCTAAAAAGGGCGGTTTTAAAAATTATCGTTCAGACGATTTAGCAGTTGATGTAATTAAGCACTTGGTATCGAAGGTTCCATCCTTAGATGTTAAAAAAGTTGATGATGTGATTGTTGGATGTGCAAACCCAGAAGGGGAGCAAGGTCTTCAAATAGGCAGATTAATTGGGGCTCGTGCTCTTGGAAAAGAAGTTCCAGGTATAACTATTAATAGATATTGCGCATCTGGCTTAGAGTCAATATCTATGGCTGTTGGAAAAATTAAAGCTGGATTTGGTCATATATATATTGCTGGGGGTACTGAAAGTATGAGTATGATTCCCATGACTGGTTATAAGTTAGCTCCTAGTTACAGAGCAAATATTGAAAATATTAATTATCATGTTTCAATGGGTGCCACTGCAGAAGCAGTAGCTGAAAAATTCAATATTACTAGACAAATGGCTGATGAATTTGCAGTTAATTCACATGCTAAAGCAGCTAGAGCTATAGATTCAAAAAAGTTTGAAGATGAAATAGTCCCTGTCAAAGTTGACGAGGTTTTTTTTAAAGATGGAAAAAAAATTTCAAGTACTCACACCGTAAGTGTTGACGAAGGTATTCGTCGAGATACAACAATTGAGGGTCTTGCTCGTTTAAGACCTGCTTTTAAACAAAAAGGTATTGTAACTGCGGGAAATGCATCCCAAACTTCAGATGGGGCAGCATTTATTCTTGTAGTTAGTGAACAAATAGTCAAAGAGTTAAATTTAACACCTGTTGCAAGATTAGTTAGTTGTGCTGTTGGGGGTGTTGATCCCTTATATATGGGTATTGGTCCATGTGTTGCTATTCCCAAAGCATTAAATCAAGCTGGTCTAAAAATTAAAGATATTGAGCAAACAGAACTAAATGAAGCATTTGCAACTCAAGCATTAGCCGTGATTAATGAGGCTGGTTTAGATCCTGAATGTGTTAATGTCAACGGTGGAGCAATTGCAATGGGTCATCCTTTGGGTTGCACAGGTGCAAAACTATCTATTCAGCTTCTTAATGAGATGAATAGAAGAGATCAGCGATATGGAATGGTTACTGCTTGTGTTGGTGGAGGTCAGGGAATTGCAGGGATTTTTGAAAGACTTTAATTTCTAAAGCTTCTTAATTACAAAGGTAACCACACCCCATATTATTAGTTGGTTTTCTTCGGTAACTTTTAAAGCTTTGTATTTTTTATTTTCAGGCATTAGGTATATACACTCATTTTCTACTTTCAACCTTTTTACTGTGAATTCACCATCGACATAACAAACGGCAATTTTACCATTTTCTGGTTCTTGACTTCTATCGATTACAATTAAGTCTCCATCATCTAGTCCTGCACCCTGCATTGATTGACCTACTACCCTTGCATAAAATGTAGCGGACTCATTTTTAACCACTTCCTGGTCAATGCTAATCTTAGATTCTTTAAAATCATCTGCAGGTGATGGAAATCCAGCAGAGACACCTTCTCCCGATAATGACAAGTATTTATTTTTTTTTGTTTCAGCACCAAAAAATTTTAATTTTTTCATCACCTCACTTTTATNATTTCGTNTAATAAAGTTGTGAATTTAGGTGAAAGTTTCTCTTGTTTCATTTTCCAAACACGATTAAGATCCTGATTCCCTAGTTTTATTTGATGCCCTCCATATTTATAATTTATATTATCTATGGCTTTCATAAGTTTATCGTGTCCGACTATGTTTGATTCAAATAAATTGAGTTGACGATTTTCTTTTGGTCTTATATCTAAAACCAATACTCCTGCTTTTTTGTAAGCTATACCAGGTTTAAAAATTTTTCTTAATGCAAATACTGCCTGTTTGCTGATTATTAAACTGGAATTGGTTGAGTAGGGTAAGTTTACTACCAAACTATTGCTGTATTGTCCATCTTTTTTAAATGGATCACTTCTCAAAAAAACTAACAAACTGGTACAGTAACCATTTTGTTTTCTGAGTTTTTCAGCACAGCTGGTTGCAAAAGTTGAGATACGTTCTTCTATCTCTGTAAGGAGAGTCAATTTAGATTCAAAACTTCTTGTCGTAGCAATCGACTTTTTTTTAGACCTAATTTCCTCTAATTTAATAAATGGAGAACCAGATAAATCTTTTTT
Organism: Flavobacteriaceae bacterium; assembly: GCA_002711185.1. Classification (GTDB taxonomy): domain Bacteria; phylum Bacteroidota; class Bacteroidia; order Flavobacteriales; family Flavobacteriaceae; genus Marivariicella. Next base: position 16,982 of record PAHL01000045.1, on the reverse strand, counting down.
TAATCTGAGACCTACAACACTCATATTTTTTTTAACCCATTGGTCAGATAAGGAAGTAAATTCAAAAGCATTTTTAATTCCAATAGAACGAAGTAATTTGCTTTGTCTTCGACCAATGCCCCATACATCTTCCACAGGAGTCCATTTAAGAGCTTTTATTGTTTTTTCTTGATTATCTAGAGCATATACCCCTAATGTTTTAGTGTTAAATTTTTTAGCAATTTTATTGGCAATCTTTGCTAGCGATTTAGTAGGAGCTAAACCAATTGAAACTGGTATTCCAGTCCATTGATTGATTTGTTTTCTCATTTTATAGCTTTCCTCTACAATATCAAAATATTTAGAATTATTAAATTTTAAAAAAGCCTCGTCAATACTATATATCTCTATATTAGGAGTATAATACTCTAGTATACTCATTACCCTTCTGCTCATGTCACCATAAAGAGGNTAGTTTGAGGAAAAAACCTTAATATTATACTTTTCAAATTCTTTTTTATACTTAAAAGCAGGAGCTCCCATAGGGATTTTTAATTTTTTTGCTTCATTACTTCTAGAGATAACACAACCGTCATTATTTGAGAGTACTACTACTGGTTTTTTATTAAAATTTGGCTGAAAAACTCTTTCACAGGAAACATAAAAATTATTACAATCAATTAATCCAAACATGACACAAAAATCAAAAAAATATTTGGTGATTTAATCTTTTTTAGGGCACTTTTTTATTTTTTATTATTCACATTTTTAATTTAGTTTAATGTTCAAAACTTATATGGGAATTTATTTAATTTATTAACCTTTAAATACATGCATTATTTATAAATGACTAATTTTACATTAATGATAATTCTTAGAATTTGATTTATGGATAATTATTCATTTTTAAATACTGCCCATACTAGTTATTTCGAAGAGCAGTATGATAGATATTTAAAGGCCCCAGATACTGTAGAGCCAAGTTGGAGGGCTTTTTTTCAGGGATTTGATTTTGGTATTGAAAGAGGTGCTGATATTCTAGAAAATGAAGAAGTTCCTGAGTCAGTTCGTAAAGAGTTTCAGGTTATCAAATTAATAGATGGTTATCGAACTAGAGGCCATTTATTTACAAAAACAAATCCAGTTAGGGAGAGGCGTAAATACTCCCCCACATTAGATATTGAAAATTTTGGTTTATCCGAATCTGATTTAGATACCATATTTAATGCTGGATCCATAATGGGAATTGGTCCAACTAGTTTAAAAAATATTATAGTTCATTTAAAAAAAGTTTATTGTGATGCTNTAGGAATCGAGTACATGTATATTCGCGATCCCAAAAAATTAAGTTGGATCCAAGAGAGACTCAATATTAATGTAAATTCCCCAAATTTTTCACCTGATGAAAAGAAACACATTCTAAATAAGCTCAACCAAGCTGTAAGCTTTGAAAATTTTTTACATACAAAATATGTTGGTCAAAAGCGTTTTTCACTCGAAGGAGGAGAGTCATTAATACCTGCACTTGATTCTTTAATTTTAGCAGCTGATGATTTAGGGGTTGAAGAATTTGTAATGGGAATGGCCCATAGAGGTAGACTTAATACACTGGCCAATATTTTTGGAAAATCAACAAAAGATATTTTTAGTGAGTTTGATGGAAAGGATTATGATGAGGATGTATTTGATGGTGATGTAAAATACCATATGGGATGGACTTCAAAAATTGATCCGAATAAAGATGGAAAAAAAATTAATATAAGCCTTGCACCAAACCCATCACATTTAGAGACTGTAGGTGCAGTTGTTCAAGGAATTGCAAGGGCTAAACTTGAAAATAAATATTTAAGTGATACTTCAAAAGTTCTGCCAATAATAGTTCATGGGGATGCAGCAATAGCAGGTCAGGGATTGGCATATGAGATTGTCCAAATGGCCGCTTTAAAGGGTTATTCAACTGGAGGTACTGTTCATATAATAGTAAATAATCAAATAGGTTTTACAACAAATTATTTAGATGCTAGATCAAGTACTTATTGTACAGATGTAGGTAAAGTAACATTATCTCCTGTGATGCATGTTAATGCTGATGATGTTGAAGCTGTAGTTCATACAGTTCTTTTTGCATTAAATTATAGGATGAAATTCAAAAGTGATGTATTTATAGATCTACTTGGGTATAGAAAGTATGGTCATAATGAAGGAGATGAACCAAGATTTACTCAGCCAAAACTTTATAAAAATATCTCTANGCATCCAAATTCCAGAGATATNTATGTTTCTAAACTTATTGAAGATGGTATAATTGATCAAAGNCACATAACATCAATGGAAAAAGAATACAAGGGTTTATTNGAAAAAAATCTTGATGATTCAAGAAAACTAAAAAATACCGTGATTAACCCTTTCATGTTTGATGAGTGGAAAAATATTGCACCTTACATAGAAAGAGTTGACGAGTTTGCAATGAAAAAGAAGGTAATTACAAAAGTTACTAATGAGTCTCTAGATAAAGTTGCAAAGGCTATTTCAACTATTCCAAATGATAAAAAATTCTTAAGGAAGGCAGAAAGACTAATTTCTGAAAGAAAAAAAATGTTTTATGATAAAAAATCTTTGGATTGGGCAATGGGTGAATTACTTGCATATGGTACACTTCTATTGGAAGGTCACGACATTAGATTATCAGGACAGGATGTTGAAAGAGGAACTTTCTCTCATCGTCATGCAATACTGGTTGAGGAGGAGTCAGAAGAAGAAGTTTTATTATTGAATAAAATAAATAAGGAACAAGGAAGATTTAGAATTTACAACTCTTTATTATCTGAATACGGAGTTTTAGGCTACGATTATGGATATTCAATGGCTAGTCCAAACTCATTGACTATTTGGGAAGCGCAATTTGGAGATTTTTCAAATGGAGCTCAAATTATAATTGACCAATACATTACCTCTGCAGAGGATAAATGGAAATTACAAAACGGAATAGTTTTGTTATTACCCCATGGATACGAGGGACAGGGNGCAGAACATTCCTCAGCTAGAGCAGAGAGATACTTACAAATGTGTGCTAAAGACAATATGTTCGTTGTAAACTGTACTACTCCGGCAAATTTATTCCATGTATTAAGAAGACAATTGAAAGCAAAATACAGAAAACCTTTAATAATATTTACACCTAAAAGTTTACTTCGTCATCCTAATGCAGTATCAAGTATAGATGATTTTACTAACTCAAGTTTTAAAACTATTATCGATGATTCTGCTGTTATTGTTAAAGACGTCAAAACCGTAGTTTTTTGCTCTGGTAAATTTTATTACGATCTTTTAAAAGAAAGAAAAATTAAGAAAAGAGAACATGATGTTGCTTTAATAAGGGTTGAACAATTATTTCCANTACCTGAAAAAGAAATTAAAAACTTGATGATTAAATATAAATCCTCGGTTGATTTTGTGTGGGCTCAAGAAGAGCCAAGAAATATGGGTGTTTGGGGTCATTTATTGTTACATTTACCTGAAGCTACAAAAATGAGAGTTGCAAGTNGAAGGATGTATGGAGCGCCCGCTGCAGGAAGCTCCACAAGATTTAATAAACGCCATCAAGAAGTAATAGAATATGTTTTCGATAGTTCGAAGGATAATCAAAAAAGAAAAAAGAAAAATTAAAAGTTTATAAAATGATACTAGAAATGAAAGTACCCTCTCCNGGAGAATCAATTACTGAGGTAGAAATTGCTCAGTGGCTAGTTAAAGATGGAGATTACGTTGAAAAAGATCAAGCAGTGGCTGAAGTTGATTCAGACAAGGCAACTCTTGAACTTCCAGCTGAAGTAAGTGGGACAATAATTCTAAAAGCTGAAGAAGGAGACGCAGTCAATGTTGGAGAAGTAGTCTGTACTATTGATACTGAAGGTAAACCAACAAAAGGTGCTGAATCTAAAATTGAAATAAAAAACCTTGATATCTCTAAGGAGGTAAAAGTAGAAATAAAAAATTACGCAACAGGAACNCCCTCTCCTGCTGCCAAAAAAATTATTTCTGAAAAAAATATTGATATATCTTCTGTTAAAGGTTCAGGAAGAGATGGTAGAATTACAAAATCAGATGCTGAAAAAGCAAAACCTTCTATGGGAACAGCTCCCATAGATGGGGAAAGAAAATCAGAAAGTAAAAAAATGTCTTTGTTANGAAGAAAAGTNGCNGAAAGACTTGTGTCAGCAAAAAATGAAACAGCAATGCTGACAACCTTTAACGAGGCTGATTTNTCAAAAATATTTAAAATCAGAAAAGAATATAAAGAATCTTTCATTTCCAAACATGATGTTAGCCTAGGCTTCATGAGTTTTTTTACTAAAGCAGTTGTTAGGGCTCTNAAAATTTATCCGGATGTAAACTCAATGATTGATGGAGATCACCAAATAATATATGATTATTGCGATATATCTGTTGCTGTATCTGGTCCTAAGGGGTTAATGGTTCCTGTTGTTAGAAATGCAGATAACATGACTTTTAGTCAAATTGAGTCTGANATTAAGCGATTAGCTATCGCTGCAAGAGATGGAAAAATAACTGTCGATGATATGACAGGTGGAACATTTACAATTTCCAATGGGGGTGTATTTGGATCTATGTTATCCACACCAATAATTAATCCTCCACAGTCAGCTATTCTCGGAATGCATAATATAATTCAACGTCCAATAGCTGTTGAAGGAAAAGTTGAAATACGTCCTATGATGTATTTAGCTCTTTCTTATGACCATAGAATTATTGATGGGAAAGAATCTGTTGGATTTTTAGTAGCTGTTAAAGAGGCACTAGAAGATCCGATTAATTTATTAATGGATAANAGTTTAAAAAAAGCATTAGGCCTNTAAACATTCAAGGTTATTTCCTCAAAATTTAATGTTGCGTTATTCTTCANAAGAAAATCTGCGCCTATAATTCCNTCGACACTCACTTCATCAGTTTTATTTAAGGCAATATTTATTGGACTCATATCAATTAGAAGAAAATTTAGTTTATCAATCACTTTTTTTTTATAACTAAATTCTCCTTTTTTTGTTTTAAATGCATCAAATTTTTCACTTCCAGCTCCAGATGCGGAATAAGATTTTTTAAATTTATCTAATTTAAATTTATCTTGTCTTTCAATATCTATGCAGGAATTTGAGGCCCCACTATCAATTAAAAAAACCCCTTGCACATTATTTAGCTCTATCCTGCAATATATGTGGTTAGATTTAAGGGCATAACATTTAATCTGAGTTTTATGGTTTTTATCAGGTATTGACATTTTCCAATAATTTATTTTGCTAATGTAGTACTTTTACAATGTGAAATTAATAGATACTCATACTCATTTATATGTTGAGCAATTTGACAAGGATCGAGACGATCAAGTCAAAACTGCAATATCAAATGGAATTACCAAATTTTTTCTACCTGCAATAGACAAGAGTTACACTGAAAGAATGTTAAGTCTTAAGTTAAAGTATCCAGAAAATATTTTTTTGATGACTGGTTTACATCCAACACATGTAAATGATCGATATAATGAGGAGTTAAACCACGTAAGGGAAAATCTTNATACAAGTGATTTTTGTGCGATAGGAGAAATTGGGATTGATTTATATTGGGATAAAACTAATTTATTAAATCAACAAAAAGTATTTAATCAACAAATTCTGTGGGCAATAGAATATGATTTACCTATAGTTATTCATTGTAGAGAAGCATTTGATGAAGTCTTTGAAATATTACAAGAACATAAAAATGATAAACTTAGGGGGATCTTCCACTGTTTTACTGGTACAATTCATCAGGCGAAACAAGCAATTAATTTGAATATGAAGCTTGGGATTGGAGGTGTAGTTACTTTTAAAAATGGAAAAATTGATAAATTTATTAGGGACATTCCCATCGACTCAATTGTTCTTGAAACGGATTCACCATATATAGCTCCAGTTCCGCACAGAGGTAAAAGAAACGAAAGTAATTATCTTCTTTTAATTGCACAAAAGGTTGCTGAATGCTACAATGTTCCTTTAGAATATATCGCTAAAAAAACTACAGAGACAGCTAACGCAGTTTTTAATAAGAAAGAATAGTTATGCTTTATATTATATCTATTTTTTTGTTATTTAGCATCCTATTTAGAGAGGTGGCCGAGCGGTCGAAGGCGCACGCCTGGAAAGTGTGTATACGCCAAAAGCGTATCGAGGGTTCGAATCCCTTCCTCTCTGCAATATGCTTTACAAACCCCTGCAAATAGTGGGGTTTTGTTTTTTAGTGTAAGGTTTTGTGTAAGGTTAAAAGAAAAGTTAGAGATTAATTAGAGAGTTATTTAATTTTGAAAAGACTTAAAATACAGCCTGAGGCTTAGTTACTAGTAGCGGAAAAAGTTGGTTCGTCCTGTCGGTTTAATTTATATTCCAAACCATTCTAAATCATAATCATCAAAAAGACTATAACTTAATTTAACACCTTCTTCAGAAATAATTGATTTTTTTTCTTTATTAATTATTTNATATTTTATGATTCCGTAATTTAATAATACCCTAGGTCCAGCTTCATTATCTTCTTCAAAATAAAATGAATCTGAATCTACAAAACAGTCTTTTAACCACTTATAAATGGGATTTAATTTTGAATTAATATTGATTCTTACAAAAAAATCCAAGTCGTCGGAATTAAATCCCCCATTTTTGGAGTAAATTTCAGTTTCAAAATTATTTTTTAATGAACTCATCATCAATCCATCAACAATATATTCTGGTGTTTCATTTTTTTGGAAAAAAATCTTCAATTTAATTTTATGCGAACTATCATTAACAATATCACCCCATGAATCTCTAGAAAAATCAATATTTGACATTAGGTTACAGACTTTTGCCTTACCATAATCAGTTGAATTTTCCTCGTTATTTTTATTTATTTTAAAAATTGCTTCTGAAATAATTTCTTTAGTTCTTGCTCTTAAATTTGGATGTAACTTTTCAATCAAATTGTAGTAATCTTCCCATCCTTCCCCATTGTCTAATTTAGTGGAGTTATTTCTAAAAATTTTATACCCCTCCTCCCAACATTTTGATCCAATTTCGTCATTTTTAACTACCTCTTGAATTGAATCAGCAATAATCGACTTTGTATCATCTAAGCTTTGAGCTTTAGTAAAAACAGAATGAATAAATAAAATAAAGGCGACTGCTGTTCCTTCATATTGATCATATAAAGATTCAGAAAAAATTTCATAATCTTCTCCACTTTCATTTTTGATTAAAAGATTATTTACAGCATTAAATTCAAACTCTGAATCATCAATTTGACCGTCAGAGTGTATTTCAGAACAAAGATCATTAACATCGTCTTCACTAACTTCAGAATCATAATGTTTCGAGTCGTTAAAAACATTAGCTATATCTTCAAAATTTTCAAAACCATTTAAATTGTTTATGGTTAATTCCCCTTTTTTTGTTTCATATAATTCAATATCCAAACCCAAATCAACAAAGTCCTTAGAGGAAAAATTATATGGTTTTCTTTCAAAAAGCTTAATAAAATCTTTTTTACTAATTGAAACATCAAATGATCCTATTCCCCAGTTCATACAACATGATAGAATTAAATCATATTGACTAACAATTAAGTTTTCTTTAACTCCAGAATAAGCAACTATGCGTATATTAAATACATCATCATTATTTGGCGCAAATTCATTAAGTTTATCAATGTGATAATCAATAAAATTTTTCATATATAAATTTTAAACTGATTTAAATATAATCAATTTACAAATTTCTATATTANAATGTTTTCCTATATTCAATTAATAAGTATAGTTTATGAATATTTTCAATAATAAGTTCTTAAACAAATTTTCAAAAAAACTGGTATTCTATAATGCTGAAAATATTAAAGATGTAAATGAAGAGAAATTAGTCCATTTATTTTTAACTGAAGGAGTTTCATACGTACCTGTAATCAAAAAAGGAGAAACTGTGTTAGGAGTAATTTCACGAAAAAAATATTTCTTTTCAAAATTAAAAAATGAAGTATTTAATATTGGAAAGATTAAAGAACCTCCAGTAATAGTAAATCTAGATGATGACTTAGTCTATACATTATCTAAACTTAAAAACAATTCATCACTAATTCTATTGATTAATGATAAACCAGAAAGATTTATTTCATCTAAAGTGGTATTGGATGCTTTTGAGGACTATTCAAAAAAATTTATGATTATTGAAAAATCTGAGAAGTTGATTAGAAATTACATTACTGAAAACTCCTCCGATTTTATAGAAATTTTAGAAGAAAAAAATCAACATAAAATTAATGGGAAAATAAAAACAATTGAAGACTTATTTTTTAGTGATTATATTTTAATCTTCTCTAAAAAATGGGACACATTAACAATAAATGATGTTGCAAATAAAAATAAATTTATGAGAGATCTAACCGAAACAAATAGAATTAGAAATAGTTTGTTTCATTTCAGAAAAAATGAAGATTTGGATAAGTTGGGTTGGAAACCAGTTAAAGATATAATTAAAGTACTTGAATGAATAAGTTGTTCAATGGAGATATTTTTCAATAATAATATCTTCAGAATAATGTTCAAAATTTAGTTTTTTAAACAAGTTCTTTTCATCTCTTCTAATACTGCTAGTTTTATGCTGCTCAGCCGTAACATTACATTGAGCCCACAAAATCAAATTTCTAGGTAACCAATTATTAGCCATATCATCAATAACTTTGACAACGAAGAGAAACCATTTATCTTTTTTTAATTCATATAAGTATTTATAGGGGTCATTATCGTTCTTTATTTTTAATTCTTTTATTAATCTACTATCAATTTCATTTTTTACTATTTCACCAATTGTTGTTACCCCAATTATATGGTCATTTACACACCTGATTTCGGTTTTTTTATTTTTTCTTGCTTCATTTGCTTTTCTAGTTGAAAGTCCTGATCTTTTTGGGGTCAGGTTTATAATATTATATCCCAATAATAATCTTTGAAATTGTTTTGATTTTGAAGAAGACCTTTTACCANCACTAGATTTTCTATAATATGAAATTGAATCATCATAATTATGTATATTATTATTATAATCATAAAATTTTCCAGCCGCATACTGAAAAAGATGAAGTGAAAATGTATATTTAATTTTATTCTTGTTTTCTACCCAATAATTTTCAACAAAAGTTTTAGATAGCTTATATAATTTTGATTCTCTTGTTTTCATATCCAAATATAAAGTCTTATTGAATTTCTAGATAAAGAAAATCCCATGTGTAAGGTTTTGTGTAAGGTTTAAAAGTACAAAAAAGGGTTAAAAGAATTAAAATAAATTAAAAAAATATTAAATTTAGTTTAGTTTTATTAGGGTTTTTAAAGGTTTGTTAAGTTCTTTTAACAAATATTAAATAATAGTTCAAGAGCCTTCCTCTCTGCTAAGTTGAATTTTAATTTATAAATTTAATTAAACAATAATAGGCTTATGACGAAATATAATGAAGAGAATTATTTTCAAAGAAATTTTACAAAAACTTTAATGATAATAAGCGCTATATTTTTAGCTGTCAATGGTTTTGGGCTTTCTTTTTTCCCTAATGAAATCTCTCTTTTACTAACCAACGATGATAATCATATTTTTATATTAATTCTACAGATTTTAGGGGCTCTGTATTTGGGTTTTAGCTATGTAAATTGGATGTCAAAAAATAGTTTAATTGGTGGTATCTACAACAAACCTCTACTTATAGGAAATACACTTCATTTTTTAACTGCTTCAATCGCTATGATAAAATTAGTCTTCAAATTTGAGAATAATCTTCAGCTAATAATAGCACACACTATTATTTACTGTCTTTTTACATTATGTTTTGGATATGTTTTTTTTTCTGATCCATTTAAGAAATTACAATGAAATCTTCGTAAGTTATCTCAAAACACCTTAATTAACACCCTTCTATTTTTAAACTTAACTTTATACTTATAAACTAATGTTATGGTAAGTTCTCTATTATACATTAAAGAATGAGTATGTGCTAAGTTTGAGATCAAGTTATAAATGGAGTTTGTAAATAAAATATAGAGTAATTTTAATTTAAATTCTCGATAATAAAATCTACTAAACCTTGATTTGATTTGTCAATTATTCCAATTCCTGGAGCATAAATAACATTTTTAATTTTTAAAGAGTCTGCTCTTTGTTTTAAAACTTTAGCGTGCAAAGGATTATGATGAAAATCAGCAATATTTTTTGGTTTTTTGTTTTCACCATAATTTATTATAAAAATTGGAGGATCATTAGAATCCATTTTTTCAAAAAAGTCAACTTCTGAAATATAATCTTTATCAAAAGATTTTTTCATCCATTTTTCAGTATCCATCTTCCCAAGATACTTTTCAAAAATTGATTTTAAGTAGGCCTCATCAACATTAGCCATTTCTTTCCATCTGTTTAAATTTAATGAATGAGCTGCGGCCATTCCAACTATACATGAAACTTTTGTAGACTCACGAAGTACTGGATCATTATTTTTTATATCCGATAAATCATCCTGTAATCCAATCCAAAGAGATGAAGTTGCCCCAGCAGAGGCTCCCATCAAAGCAACTTTACTTTTTAACAGCTTAAATTTGTCAGCATTAAATTTTAAATATTGTAAAGCCCTCGAGGCATCTTTGAATGATGACAATAAAAAGTCGTCATTATTTTTGAATCTGTAATCAATTGTGGCAAATGATATGTTATTTTCTAAGAGTCTTACAATTCTTTTAAAATTGTTTTTGGTATAAGCAGCATTTTTATTACCAGCCCCAAATCCTCCTCCATGAATATAAATAACGAATGAAGTTTTTGATTCAGTATTTGCTACCCACAAGTCAAGGTTATTTTTTTTATCAGGACCATAACTAATATTTTTAAATACTTTATAATTATCAGCCTCAATTACAGAGTCTATATTTACAATATTTTTTTGAGAAAAAATAAATAAGCAATTAAATATAAAAGCAAGAAAAAAAAGATTTCGGATCATATTTAAAGTTAATCAGATAATGTTAAAAAGTATATAACAGTTGAAAAAAAGTAATAATCGATAAAAAATCATATAAAAATTCCTCTATTGAAAATCTTCATATAGTTATCTCTACTTTAATTAAATCTCTTTAATTTATAAACTTATTCCATACATTTATACCCATGTTAGTTATAGTATATTTTAGGTTAGTTTTATAACTAAAGTAAATACCTAATAGTTATAAGTTTGAAAATGACTCTATGCTAACCAGATTTTAATTATAAAAAAAATCAAATATGAGACAATCATATGATTATATAATTATCGGTGCAGGATCTGCTGGTTGTATTTTAGCAAATCGTTTATCAAAAAACTCAGAAAACTCAGTTTTGTTATTAGAAGCCGGGGGGCCAGATAATAATATGAATATTCATATTCCTGGTGCATATCTAAAGATTCACAAAAGCAAGCAAGATTGGGGTTTTTGGACTGAGGAGCAAGTCAATGTTTTGAATCGAAAAATATACTTGCCAAGAGGTAAAACTCTTGGTGGAAGTAGCTCTACTAATGCTATGGCCTACGTTAGAGGTAATGCTGATGATTATAATCACTGGGCAGACCAAGGTAATACTGGTTGGAGTTATGATGAGGTCTTACCTTACTTTAAACGCTCGGAAAACCATGCCCAAATTGATTTAATGGATACTGGTTATCATTCTAGTTCAGGTGAATTAGGAGTTACTTTTCCAACTAAATTCGAGTCGCCTTATGTCAAGGCTTTTATTGATGCTTGTTCTGCCATAGGAATTCCAAAAAATCAGGATTATAATGGATCAAGACAAGAGGGAGCTAGCTTAGTACAAAGTACTATCAAAAATGGAAAACGTGTAAGTAGTGCAACTGCTTTTTTAAAACCTGTTCTAGACAGATCAAACCTCAAAGCTATTTTGTATGCGCAAGTAGATAAAATTATTTTGGAAGGAAAAAAAGCGGTAGGAGTTCAATATACAAAAGGACTAAATACAACTCAAGTATTTGCAAAGAAAGAAATTATTCTCTCTGCTGGCACTTTTCAATCACCCCAGTTGTTAATGCTCTCGGGAATTGGAGAAGCTTCCGAATTAAAAAAGCATAGTATCGATTGTTTACATGAATTAAAAGGAGTTGGAAAGAACCTACAAGATCATTTATTCTATCCAATATGTGCCCTTTCTAAAACTCAAGAAGGAATTAATCATTACATCTCTCCAATTAAGCAATTAGGCGCCGCTTGGGATTATTTTGTAAATAAAAAAGGTGTTTTTTGTACAAGTCCTCTGGAAGGAATGGCCTTTTTTGATCTTGATCAAAAAAGTAGTAAGGTGAATTTTCAATTACATTTTTCTCCAATATGTATTGGAAACGAATATGGATATGATGCTTATGACATTTATGATTATCCCAGAACGGACGGGTTCACAATATTACCAACACTGTTGCATCCTAAAAGTAGAGGTACGGTTACCCTTAATTCCTCTGATCCTAGAGATACCCCAAAAATCCAACCAAATTTTCTAAAAGAAAAAGAGGACCTCGATCAGCTTGTAAAAGGGGGTAAATTAGTTTTTAAAATAATGGAAGAACATGCAATGAAAAATCATGTAAAAGCATATGGCCTACCTTATAATCGAGATTCCGACGATCTGTTGATGGAACACATAAAGAAAACTCTGGAAACTGTATATCATCCCGTGGGTACATGTAAAATGGGTAAAGATCCTAAGGCAGTTGTTGATTCTTCTTTGAGTGTTCATGGAATAAGAAGTCTTCGTGTTGTAGATGCTTCAATAATGCCTAAAATTATTTCTGGAAACACAAATGCTTCTGTACTGATGATAGCGGAAAAAGCATCAGATATGATTTTAAATAAAACAATTTAAATTTTTTCACAGAAAATAACTGTTTCTTTGCAAATTTATAACTTATGACTTTTAATTTCAAAAAACAATTAAACAAATACAATAAATAAATAATGAAATTTAAATTAATCCTTGCAATATCTTTAATCTTTATATCCTGCAGTGGAGATAGTGTGGAGGATGAAACAATTTTTAATAATACCGTTTGGGTGAAATTTCCTAGTGGTGAATGGAGACCTATTGACACCTATTCAGAAATAGGGAATAACAGAGGGGAGAATCCTGAAACAAATTCAGAAATAAAAAAGTATTTTGTTTACGTAAATTCAACAAATCAAGGAGGCTATACAAATATTTCATCTCAACAGGATATTATCTATGAAGCCGATCTAGGTCAGGCAAAGGAAGTATATCGACTTTATTCCGGTAAACTCGCAGGCTCTTTTAATAACGGATCACAATTAATTATAAATGCTATACCAAATGAAGGATTCAAGTTTGTCGGTTGGTCAGGCTATAAATGCAATTTATGTATATGTTACACCTGCGGTATAGCTGGAGGATCAGGAATGGGTTCGACACCTTTTGTCAGTGATGAGGATTCAATAATGCTAACTATTCAAGATAGAAGTGTATTACTTACAGCAAATTTTGAAAAAAAGTAAATAAAATGAGTAATAATTTTTTTGTTTTTTTACTAGGACTTATTTTGATAATCTCTTGTCAAGATAATTTAATTAGAGATAAACAAAAAGAAACTATATTTTATTTAATTCGACATGCTGAAAAAGACAGAAGTGACCCAGATAATAAAGATCCAATATTAACATCAGAGGGAATAAAAAGAGCAAATCATTGGGCATCATATTTTGATACAATACCGTTAAACTCCATTTATACTACTGACTATATAAGAACAAAGCAAACTGTGTTCCCTCTATCTCAATTAAAGAATATCACTCCAAAAATATATTCACCAGATGAACTAGATATTAATCAATTTATGACAAATAATAATGGAAAAAGAGTCTTAATTTCTGGACACAGTAACACAACTCCGACCATGGTTAATAAATTAATTGGAAAGTCAAAGTATTCTGATATGTCAGATTCAGACAATAAAAGCTTATTCATTGTAAATATTTTAAATTCAAATGCTGAAGTTGAAATAAGATCAGTTTCCTTAAAAAAATATAAATAATTAATTATAAGGATAGATCAAAAAGTTACATTTGTAGTCTACGAAAACAACAACAAAAAATTAAAAATGCAAATAAACAAACCTCTTAGTTTTGTTGTAATTGGTTTATTTACAATATTTTTTTCAGGTTGCAATAGCTTCAAAAATTCAAAAGACTCAGTTTTATGGCCTACTTTAAGTCCTTTAGCACTAGACCCAATTATTGAAGCTCAAATTGATGAGATGCTTCCTAAACTTTCATTAAAACAAAAGGTAGGTCAAGTGATCCAGGGAGATAGTGGATCTATAACCCCTGAGGAATTAAAAGAATATAGGTTAGGCTCTGTATTGAGTGGTGGAAATTCTGCTCCAGGACCGTTGCCATATGCTGACACAAATATGTGGCTTGATATGGCAGACAAATACTTTAATGCATCCATTGATGATGAAGATGTTGAAATAGCCATTCCTATTATATGGGGAATTGATGCGGTTCATGGCCACGCTAATTTAAAAGGAGCTATAGTTTTTCCTCATAATATTGGCTTAGGCGCCATGAATAATCCTGATTTAATTGAAAAAATAGCAAGTATTACTGCTCATGAACTAACAGTTTCTGGGCATGATTGGACTTTTGCTCCAACTCTTGCAGTTCCCAAAGATTTAAGATGGGGGAGAAGTTATGAAGGGTTTTCAGAAAACCCAGATATTATTGAGTCTTATGGAGACCGAATTGTAATAGGATTACAGGGAGAATTTGGTGCAGATGATTTTATGGGTAATGGAAAAGTGATTTCAAGCGCAAAGCATTTCTTAGCGGATGGTGCAACTAGAAATGGAGTAGATCAAGGGGATGCTGAAATAAATGAAAAAGAATTAAGTGATATACATGCCGCTGGGTATTATAGCGCTATTCCTGCTGGTGTTCAAACAGTAATGGCATCATTTTCTAGCTGGAATGGAAGAAAACTACATGGTGATAAAGAGTTACTAACTAATGTATTGAAAGAAAAAATGGGATTTAATGGATTTGTTGTTGGCGATTGGAATGGCCATGGCCAAGTTCCAGGTTGTTCAAATACTGATTGTGCACAATCATTAATTGCAGGACTTGATATGTATATGGCCCCAGATAGTTGGAAGGGTTTATATGAAAATACTCTTCAACAAGTAAAAGATGGTATTATCCCAATAGAGCGTTTAGATGATGCCGTTCGAAGAATTCTTCGTGTAAAAATTTCATCAGGAATTTTTCAAAAAGGTGTTCCAAGTTCAAGGTTTAATGCTGGAAAAGAAAACCTTTTAGGTTTACCTGAGAATAGAAAAATTGCAAGACAGGCTGTTAGAGAATCAATGGTTTTACTTAAAAATAATAATCAATTGCTTCCACTTGATCCCTCTAAGACAATATTGGTTGTGGGAGATGGTGCATCCAGTATTTCTAAAGCGAGTGGTGGATGGACACTTTCCTGGCAAGGAACTGGTCATACTAATGACGAATTTCCTAATGGGGAATCTATTTTAGATGGTATTAAAAAAGCTGTTGGTTTATCAGGTGGAAAAGTAATTTTTTCTTCCAATGGAGATACTTCAATTAAGGCTGATATAGTGGTTGCAGTATATGGAGAAGATCCATATGCAGAATTTCAAGGAGACAGAGAAAATTTAGATTTTGTTCCCAACGGATTTGATGTTAATAAGTTGACTGATTATAAAAACAAAGGTATTCCTGTTGTTTCTGTGTTCTTATCTGGTCGTCCAATGTGGATAAATCCAGAAATTAACAACTCGGACGCATTTATCGCTTCCTGGCTACCTGGAAGTGAGGGCGGGGGTGTTTCGGACCTATTATTTCAAACAGATCCATCATTTGACTTTACAGGCAGATTATCTTTTTCATGGCCATCTAGTGCAATAGTTTCTAACAAGAACGATCCATTATTTGAATTCGGATACGGATTAACATATAATAGTATTAAAAATATTGATATGTTGACCGAAGAGTCTGGTCTAGAAAATATTGAGGTTTCCTCTACTGGGGAGTTTTATAATAAGGGAATAACTATTGCTCCATGGGGAATGTGGTTGATTTCTGGCGATCTAGAAAAACAGATTGCAAGTTTTCCGACATCTGTTGGAGGGCTAATTGTAAGTAAGACAGACCATTTAGCTCAAGAGGATGCATTAAGAATTAACTGGACAAAATCTGATGGTGATTATTTACGTATTTCATCGAATAAACCAAGTGATATGGCACGCCAAACAAATGGTGCTATGGAATTAACTTTTAACGCAAAATCATTTACTGATACCTATGCCATTTTACAAATTGGTCAAACTGATGAAAATACTAATGGAGAAAATGCGCTAGAAATTTTTATAAGTGGTGATTGGAAAGAATATAGAATTAGCCTAAGTTGTTTTGAAAAATTAGGAGTAGATATGTCCAAAATAACTTCTGTACTAACACTTAAGGGGTTAAAGGGGGTAGATATAGGCATAGGTAATGTTCGATTAGAATCTGATATAGATGCAAAACCCAGTTGTGACGGAAATTAATATTCTATAAGGGTAAATTTTTTATGTAACGTTTGCTTCTCGTATATAAATATGTTAAGTTTGTGTTACATTAATAAAAACATATACAATCATGCAATACATAACTGAATTTTTGTTTTTGCTTCATCCTCATGGCCATTTTAGTTGGGGCAACTATCAGTCGGCGCTATTGATACCTCTTTTAGGAATACTTGCAGGAATTTTAGTTCCAATATCAGTATTTATTTGGCTTTACCATGATGCAAAGGGAAAAAGAGAAACTGCACTAGAAATTTCTAAAAATTTAAATGACCCAGAAAAAATTGAGGATTTATTAAAAATTTTTGAGG
>PAHL01000006.1 GCA_002711185.1 Flavobacteriaceae bacterium | reverse complement strand
GGAGTACTCCCACCAGAAACAAGTGATCCTGTTGCAAATCCTTTTTATGAGATGATAGATGCGCAATTAACAACTGAGATTTTCGGATTATTTGCTCCGACTAATCCAAAAGTTGCGTTAGAATTAGCATATTTACCTGTTCGAACTACTGCAAGGGGAAATGCAGTTGACATTTCTGAATTCTATATTATTATGCATTCATTAGCGTCTAATCCAACAAAAAATATGAGTATTAAAGATAAAATTCAATCTATTGCTAAACAAGCCAGAGAACACTTGCCAGATGATAAATATCCGGCAAAAATGTATGATTTTGTTTTTAGTCACTACAAAGAGGGAACACCATGGGAAACTACACGTGATTTACTAAATGAGAAGTACCAAGTCAATCAGGAGGATGGGTATTTATGGCCATCAAAAGATAAAGATTGTTCGGGATGTTTTGCAGCAGGAATTAATTTTGGAGCCAGTATTATTAGTTTGTTTTATGGAGAAGGAGATTTCAAAGAAACTATCAAAATTGGGTCTCTAGCCGGATGGGATTCAGATAATCCAACTTCAACATGGGGTGGATTAATAGGTTTTATCCTAGGAAAAAAAGAAATTGAAAAAATTATGGGAAGACCATTATCCAACAGATATAATATTCATAGAACAAGAAAGGGATTCGATAATGATGGCATAGATACTTTTGATAAAATGGCTCTAAAAGGAATAACAATTGTAAATAAAGTTGTTTTGATGAAAATGGGAGGGTTTACCGATAAAGAAAATGATCGATGGATATTACCCAACAACAAATAAATTAGCTTAATGATGGCAATTTGCAACTAAATATATTTATATTGCCAAATTAATTTTAAAAACTATAAAATGAAAAAATTATTAACACTTATTACACTACTTTTTGTAGGAGTATTGTATTCACAAAACTCGTTTACCCTATATCACTTTAATGCTGAAGATGGAGGGGAAAGAGCAATAGCTAATCTTGCAACTGAGTTTTGGGGAGACGCAAAATTTAATTCTGGTGGAGTTCAAATTGAAAGAATAGGAATGGGTGACAACCCATGGTCGCATAGAATAATCTTTTTTGGGGAATTAGGAAAAAGAGGAAGAGTTGAAGGTGATGTCGAAAAATATGAATGGGGTTTATTTAGAAAAAGACTCAACGATTATGTAAAAGAATGGGGACCAGGATATGCAGGAAGATTTTTAAGTTATGCTGGAGGACAACCAAAAGACTTCCCTACAATTCAAATTTATGAGTTTACTCCTAATAACGCTGAAGCATTTCAAAAGGCACATGAAAAGTTTGTAAAAGCCAGTGCTAAGACTAGAGGAGATAGACCTGTTGCTTTTGGTTCTTTTGATATTGGAGGAGGTGGAGCGAGCCACTGGATTGCAATCGGTTCTTCTGATTTTGACGATTTGATGGATCAAAAAGTAAAAGCTGAAAAAAATTATTCAAAAGAATGGGCTGAATGGTGGAGAACTAATGGAGGTTTTGAAAACAAAGGTAACTTTGTGATTAGAGTCCTTGCCACATTTGGAAGCCTATAAACTTTTACTTCTAGTATTAATAAAAAAACCTTCTAGATTCTAGAAGGTTTTTTTATTTAAAAAAGTATTTGTGTAAAAAGATCACTATTTTTAAATAATCATGAAGAATAAAAATTATCAAGTTTTTTTAATTTTAATACCGCTCGGTAGTTTCATCTATTTTCTAGATGATAGTATAAGCAAAGAATCATTCTATTCTGAAACAAATAATCATTTTTATATTATTGGTGTTCTAATTTTTGTAGTCTCAATTCTTTTATTTTTAATAATTAAAATGGATAATAACTCTAAATAAAAAATGAAAAAAACTTTACTTTTCATCTCTTTATCTTTTTTTTTCTCATGNACTCAAANTGNTGAACCATGGAAAAAAAGTCAATTAATNGAACCCTCTGATTTAAAAAATATAATAAGTACACAAAATCAAATACCACATATTATTAGTATTGGTCCAGGTCGGATTATTTCTAACTCAGTAGGCATNGGAGAATGTAGATATGATAAAAATCTAATTGCTTTTGAAAACCATCTTTCGTCGATTTCAAAAGATTCTGAAATAGTAATTTATTGTGGATGCTGTCCTTTTAAAGACTGTCCGAATATAAGACCAGCATTTTCATTACTAAATTCCTTAGGGTATAAAAATCACAAGCTTTTAAATATTAGAAATAACATTAAGACTGATTGGATAGATATGAATTATCCTACTGATTAGTATCAATTCGGCCGTTAATATCATACTTTGAAAAAAANTCCCAAACTAATTCACTGGTNTTTTTTCCGTTGATATTTATATCAAACCAAACATGACCTCCATTAATTATTTTGTAGTGATCCACTGAAATATTATCACTGTTTGAAAAGCCAAAAAATTGAATATTATTTAAATTCGTATTGAGTAATGTTGTATTGGGTGAAGGATCAGAATTATTATTGGTATTCCAAAAATTAAGTGCATCGTCTACGGAGTTATAATAATTATTTCCATTGTATGGTAAAGTGGGATCTTCTGTACCGTGAATATTTAATAGAGGTATTGATCGATTAGGTTCACAGTTTGATATATACAACATTGTTCCTGAAACAGATGCAATGGCCGCTACTAAATTACTTTTATGACATGCCATTGCATAACTCATCATTCCACCATTTGAATATCCTACAACATATACTCTATTTAAGTCAATTAGGTTTTGGGAGGATAATTTCAAAATCAATGATTCAATAAACCCCAAGTCATCAATATCGCTTTTATTATTCCCTCCCATCAGTGCTGCATTCCAATGAGGCGANCCGTTAAGATTCTCACCCTGAGGATAGACTAAAATAAAATTTTCTGAATCAGCAAGTGATCTCATGTCTGCATAGCTTGCATATTCATTTATTTGCTCCCCAAAACCATGAAAATTTATTACTAATGGATAACTAGTATTTTCCTGATAAGAGCTTGGTAAATAAATTAAATATTGTCTCTGCAAACCATCATGAACCAGAGATTCAGATGAATACCCTGTTAAATTTATTGGATCAATAGGATTCTCACTACTACAAGAAAGTAGAAGTAAAGAGAAGATTACTAATAACTTTTTATTTATTTCCATTTAATATTACAACCAATGCTTGGTTTTTGAAGTTTTTGATTTTTTTCTTTATTTAATAAACAGTCTATTGCATTTTTTAAGTCAGATCCGTCAGGTTTAATATTGTTTCCAGGTCTGGAATCGTCAATTTGTCCCCTGTAGATAAGATCAAGTTTAGAATCAAAGAGATAAAAATCTGGAGTACATGCTGCATCATAGCTTTTTGCAACTTCTTGACTTTCATCGTATAGATATGGAAAATTAAAATTATTTTCTACAGCCATTTCCTTCATTAATTCAGGGCTATCCAAGGGATAATTAATTATATCATTACTTGAGATTGCAATAAAATTAATTTTATTTCCATGATATAATTTCGCTAAATTAGCAATGGTTGAATTAACATGTTTAACGTATGGACAATGATTACATATAAACATAATCAAAGTNCCATCGCTACCTTTTAATTCATCGAGGGAATTATTTTTATTAGAATTAGTATTTAGCAAATTAAAATCTGGAGCTTTAGTACCCAGAGACAGCATATTAGATGGAGTTAAAGACATAATTTTGATTTATAAAAAAATATAAAGTATTTAAATGAAATTCAAAGTTAAAACTGTTATTACTGAAATCCTAGAATCTTTATTTTTAGTTTATTCAAAAAGGGTCCCAGATGTGAATAAGATAACAACAGCAATGATTAAAAAAGGNCTGGTCAATAACCAAAATGAAATAGTTAATGACCATATAGCTTTTAGAACAATGGGAGTAAAAAACCTAGGTATCAATTCTTTTGAAAAAATATTTTTAAAACATGGTTATAAAAAGATGGATTTCTATCATTTTGATGCAAAAAAATTAGATGCATATTGGTACGCACCTCCATCAAATGATTTACCCAGAATTTTCATAAGTGAATTGAAAGTTGATAATTTATCAATTAANGCTCAAGAAATTATTAAAAGCTACACAAATACAGTAANAAATGATCCAATTGATAAAATTGATTTAAATAGCTCACTAGAGGTTAGTAAATATTTGCAAACCCCTCTTTGGAGGCTTCCAACTAAAAATGATTATGAAAGTTTACTTTTTGAAAGTGAATATGCTGCATGGGTTATCTATAACAGGTATTATTTAAATCACTATACAATAAGTGTTCACGATCTTCCGGGAGAATATTCTGATTTAAATCAATTTAATGAGTTTGTTAAATCACTTGGAATCAAATTAAANAAATCCGGAGGAGAAATNAAAGTCAGCAAAGACAAACTACTTAGACAAAGTAGCTCTGTAGCAAATCAAATTGAAGCTAAATTCAGCGAAGGTGAAAAAAAACTAATAGCAGGAAGTTATGTAGAGTTTGCTGAAAGAAATATACTCCCTGAGTTTTCTAAAATTAATAATTTAAAAATAGAAAGAAAACACAGAAGAGAAGGTTTTGAGACTGGTAATGCAGATAAAATATTTGAAAGCACATTTACTTCACAAATAAATAATTGATTTAGCATGACAAGAATATTTTGTTTTTTTATTTTTATTTNTTTATCACAACACATGAATGCGCAAAATATTTCATATTACACAAACGATGGAGAGAATTTCGCAGATGTAATTNCTAATGAGGGCTTTGTTTTTACTTGTAGAGTAGATGGATTAGAGAACAATGGGGATCCCATCATTTTACTACATGGTTTTCCAGAAACTTCAAGAATGTGGAAGAATTTGATTGAAGTACTCAGTAAAAATGGGTATAGAGTCATTGCACCAGATCAGAGAGGTTACAGCAAAGGAGCAAGGCCATCAAAAATTGAAGATTATAGGGTTAGCAAGCTAACCAGAGATGTATTTAATATAGCAGACTCATTTGATGTAGATAAATTTCATCTTGTTGGTCATGATTGGGGTTCAGCAGTGGGTTGGTCAGTGGCTGCCTCTAACAAAGACAGGGTTTTAAGTTATTCAGCTCTTTCCGTTCCTCATGTAGATGCTTTTTCAAGTGCAATAGTTAATGATGAGATTCAAACAAAAAAAAGTTATTATATAGATTTATTTAAAATTAAATATTTACCTGAGTTTTATTTTAAAATATTCAATTTTTGGAACCTAAAAAAAGTATTATCGAGTAGTGATAAAGATGAAATTGAAAGTTATCTAAAGGTTTTTAGACAAAAGGATGCTTTAAAAAGTGCTTTGAATTGGTATAGAGCAACTGATTTAGGTGGTTCAAAAAGGATTGGTGATATTTATGTTCCAACCCTGATGCTATATGGAACAAAAGATATGGCAATTGGAGAAAAAGGTGTTGATGAAACTGAAAAATTTATTAAATCCTTTTATAGGTTAAAAAAAATAGATTCCTCTCATTGGCTAATACAAGATTCATTTGATGTTGTTTCAAATGAAATTCTTGACCATATTAATAAACACAACTCTAACTAAAAGGTCTAATTGAATTTTTTATAAAAAATAATAGATAAATAATATATTAGGGGTGTCATTAAAACCCAACTCGATTGAGACTGAAGCGTTATAGGTCTTCCCATTATTTCAAATAATATTGGATTAAACCATGATCCAAGTGGATGAAAAGGAGCCCACGATATATCACCATTTGATCCAAGTTGAAGATGATAAAGAAACGCTTCAACGTATATATTTTGTGTAACAAACCAGAGTAGTAAAATAAAAAAGGCACTCCATTGCCATTTGATAAATGGAGATTTGTTTTTATATTTTAATTTTAATAGACATAAGCCTATCCAAACTACAAGTGTATCTGCTAGTGAATTTAAAATCCAGTTCAAGTTAATGGGTATAGCGCAGTTTAAACCATCACTTCTTCTTAAATCAACAGGAAGTCCTCCGGCAAATCCATAGGTCATCCATAGTTCCCATCCTAGTGATGCAAGAAAAAAAGTACTAATTAATATTATACTATAATGATAAGAAACTTGTTTTGTTAAATAAAAGTAAATGGATAATAAAACAGGAAGAATTGCTGCAATATAGATTCTCGCCACTAACCATAATTCGACATTATTCAGGTTACAATAGTTTAATAATAAACTCATAAAAACTTATTTTTTTATTAATACAATAATATTAAGTATATAAAAATATGAATTCTTTTTATTTAGTTGCATTAATCTAATAATACCAAAAAAGTTAATTATTCAAATTTAGAATGCTTTGATTGCATATTGTTCTTAATTTACTTTTGTATTGAAATTAAAAAATAAAATATGAATCTTATCAACATATTACTTGCTAGTATAATTTTAAATATAAACATAACAGTGTCTGACGAAGACATAACCGTTGACAATATTATTGAAGCTATTCAAAATAATAATTTCGAATTTATTGAAACAGGACTCAGTAAAGGATTAATCAACAGAAACGCTACCTATAAAGGAAAAACCTTGCTAATTCACGCAGTAATGAATGATAATGCTGAAATGATNAATGTTTTAGTTAGAAAAGGTTGTTCNNTNTCTGTACCTTGTGATGAAGGCTATTTACCTGAAGAATGGGCTAGGAAATTAAATAAAGTTCACGCCCTAGCTGAGATAATAGTCATTACAGCTTAAGAATTATTCCTTAAAAAATTCTTCTTTCGTAATTTCAAAACCTATAATCTTCTTAGCTCCAGCGGAATAATAGAAATCAAGTTTATTATCTTGGTTTATTAGTATCGGAAGCCTCTCTGGAGATTCATAGTATCTTGATAAATTATGGTATTGGTATATAATATGACCCACTGGTAAATTATGAAATGTATATTTATCGAAAGCCCTCAGATATACATGTGTTATGAAATGTCTCCCACCATCTCTCAAAGTGACTATTAGATCTTCATCAACTTTACTGGACACATTAAGTGAAGTATTAGAAACTAAATTAATTTGCTCCTCTGGGTACTGATCACTAAAAATTTTCTCACCGGTCAAAGGTCTCTGAGCACAAATAAGACCTGAAAACAATAAAAAATATAAAACATGTTTTTTTCTCATAATTTTAAAATAAAATTAATAATCCTATTTAATATTAGCTAGATTTGTGAAAAAAATTAAAATGAGCAGATTAGCTTATTTATCCATGATCTTTATATGGTGGAATGGTAGTTGAGATAATAATTCAACAGGTTTCTTTTGTAAGTAAACCTTTCAGGATTGACTAAAATTTATTACTAATTTGTTGTAAATTTGAATCAAAATTTTCCTTATGTCAGCTAACTTTTGGTTTAATATTATCATTTTTCTTGTAGTATTTAATTTTTTTTTCTCATCAATTTTAGAATACTTAAATGATAAGAGTTGGAAGGATAAAATTCCCGAAAGTTTCAAAGATTTTTATTCAAAAGAAAAATATAAAAAAGCAAAAAACTATAAAATTGAGTCAAGTCGAATTTCTCTGATTTCGTCAAGTATATCAATAATAGTCACAACTTTAATCCTATTTTTTGGAGTTTATGGTGCTGTAAGCGATTATTTAGCATCGATTTCTGATTCAATCTTTGTTCAATCTGGTCTGTTTTTATTTTGTTTTTATATTCTGAACCTAATCTTAAGTATTCCCATAAGTTTTTATTCAACATTTGTTTTAGAAGATAAGTTTGGTTTTAATAAGACAACTAAAAAGCTATTTTTTATAGATTTAATCAAAGGATTTTTTATGACAATCCTTATAGGTGGTGTATTGCTATTTTTTGCTGTTAGTTTATATGAGCTTTTCAATAATGGATTTTGGGTTTGGCTATGGATTGGTCTTTCCTTGTTTTTAATTTTTGTAAACACCTTTTATGCATCACTTATAGTTCCAATTTTCAATAAATTAACTCCACTTCAGGAGGGAAGCTTAAAATCAAAAATTGAAAACTATTCGAGAAAAATTGGCTACTCACTTAATAATATTTTTATTATTGATGGCTCCAAAAGATCTACAAAGGCAAATGCTTTTTTCTCAGGTTTAGGTCCAAAAAAAACTATTGCTTTGTTTGACACCCTTGTTGATAATCATAGTGAAGAAGAATTGGTTGCTGTATTGGCACATGAAGTTGGTCATTATAAAAAGAAACATATTTTTAAAGGTTTATTTCTGTCCATTTTACAAATTGGTATTATGTGTTACCTACTAGAGATTTGTATTAGTCAAAATGAAATTTCCTTTGCCCTTGGGGCTCAGTACCAAACATTTCATCTAGGACTTGTTGGGTTTAGTTTGTTATATAGTCCAATTGGAATGATCACTGGAATTTTGATGAATATTTTAAGTAGAAAAAATGAATTTGAGGCTGATAACTATGCAAGATCGACCTATGATGGAGAACATTTATCAATAGCTTTAAAAAAGTTATCAGTTAATAATCTTTCTAATTTATATCCCCATCCATGGTATGTTTTTGTTCACTATTCGCATCCTCCACTGATCAAAAGGTTGGAAGCTCTTGGAAATTAAGTAGCTAACAAATAAAGATTTATTTTTTTAATTTCCCTTTGTAGGATTGAAATAACACTATTTTTTTCTTTGAGTTAATAAAAAAGACACCAATTAACAAAACAAATGATGCTATTATGGTTTGTGATGTTATATTTTCATCTAAGAAGTACCATCCAAGAATAATTGCAACTATGGGATTAACATAATTACTGGTGGAG